>QHBR01000259.1:2850-12226 GCA_003244015.1 Hyphomicrobiales bacterium
ATTCTGAGCGGGATTATGCATGTGGGCATCTCGAAGAGATCCCAAGCCTCGGCGAGCTAGCCCGCAAGGCCGGTTTGAGCGCCTATCATTTCCACCGGCTCTTCAAGGCCGCACCGGCGTGACGCCGAGAGCCTACGCGATCGCCCATCGTGCCACGCGCGTCCGGGACGGCCTTGCAAAGCCCGGCACGACGGTGACAGCGGCGATCTACGACGCCGGCTTCAGTTCCAGCGGGAGGTTCTACGAATCCTCAAACGCGGTGCTAGGCATGACCCTCACCGATTATCGCGCAGGGGGCGCGAATACCGAGATACGCTTTGCAATCGGCGAATGCCCGCTTGGCTCCATCCTCGTGGCGACCACCGGGAAAGGCGTCTGCGCCATCCTCTTGGGCGACGACCCGGACGCGCTTGCCCGCGATCTCCAAGATCGCTTTCCGCACGCCGAGCTAATTGGCGGCGACGCGGATTTCGAGGAGGTGGTCGCCAAGGCCGTCGGCTTCGTCGAAGCGCCGTCGCTCGCCTTCGATCTGCCGCTCGACGTGCCCGGCACCGCCTTCCAGCAGAGAGTCTGGCAGGCGCTGCGGGAGATCTCCGCGGGGAAGACGGCGAGCTACGCGGACATCGCCAAGCGGATCGGGGCGCCGAAGTCGGCTCGCGCGGTGGCAATCCCCTGCCACCGCGTGGTGCGAAACGATGGTTCGCTCCCCTCCTACCGCTGGGGCGTCGAACGCAAGCGCGCGTTGCTCGAACGGGAGACTGCAACGTGAACATCCAAACGAAAGCCGCGGCTTCGTCCTCAGCCACCCGCGTCGCGCAGATCGACGGAAACCGCCTCGCGGGGGACCTCAACGAGCAGGGTTTCGCGGTGCTGGAGAAGCTGCTGTCGCAAGAAGAGTGCCTGGCCATTGCTTCCCTCTATCCCATCGACAACCACTTTCGCAGCCGCGTCGTCATGGACCGGTACGGCTTCGGCAAAGGCGAGTACAAATATTTCGCCTACCCTCTCCCCTGCTTGATCGGGGATTTGCGCACAGCGCTTTATTGCCGCCTCGCACCCATCGCCAACGAATGGAACGAGCGGATGGACTCGACCTGCGCTACCCGGCAAAGCACGAGGAGTTCCTAGAACTCTGCCATGCAGCCGGGCAGCTTCGCCCGACGCCGCTTCTCCTTCAATATGAGCCGGGCGGCTACAACTGCCTCCACCAGGACCTCTACGGTGAACTGGCCTTTCCGCTCCAGGTCGCCGTCCTGCTGTCGGAGCCCGGCGGGGACTTTACTGGCGGCGAGTTCGTCTTGACCGAGCAGCGGCCGCGAATGCAATCGCGCCCAGAAGTAGTTCCGTTGCGGCAAGGCGACGCGGTGGTCTTCGCTGTTCACCACCGGCCCGTGAACGGAACGCGCGGCATCTATCGAGTCAATCTGCGGCACGGCGTGAGTCGCCTCAGGTCTGGGCGCCGCTACACGGCCGGTATCATCTTCCACGAAGCGAGATGACCGGCGAGGCAACTATGCCGTGCGCCAAAATTATTATCCATGGATTGACCGGCGTTGTCATGATGATCTCCGCTGCCGGTGGCTATGCAGAGGACGCCGGGAAGCGAACGCTAGGCGCGCGGCGGTGGACGAGCGAAGTGGTCAAAACTGGCAAAGAGCGCCTGAGCGATAAGGCGAGCGACGACCAGCGCGTTGACAACTGCAAGGTACCCTTGGATCGCCGTGGCCCGAAAATCCGGCCCGAAGGATGCGAATCGGCGTTCCAATTGTCTCGCCCTTGAAAGTCGGCGCCATGCGTGCAAAGCAAGCGTATGACGCCTCAGCCTCAAAAGAATAATCACGCGCCACCTCCCCCGCCGGACACGGCAACCGGCACGCCCGCCCCCAAAATTTCCTTCGTCTCGCTTGGCTGTCCCAAGGCGCTCGTCGATAGCGAGCGGATCATCGGGCGCCTGCGCGCGGAAGGCTACAACCTCGCCAAGTCGCATCAAGACGCCGCCGCGGTCATCGTCAATACCTGCGGTTTCCTCGACACCGCCAAGGCTGAATCTCTCGCCGCGATCGGCGCGGCTGCGGCGGAAAACGGCAAGGTCATCGTCACCGGCTGCATGGGCGCGGAGCCCGCAGCGATTTTGGAAAAATTTCCGGACCTTCATTGGATCTCTGGCCCGCAAGATTTTGGCTCCGTCATGCGGGCGGTGCATGAAGCGGTGGCGCCGCCGCACGATCCTTTCCTCGATCTCCTGCCCCCGCAAGGCATCAAGCTCACGCCGCGCCACTACGCGTACTTGAAAATTTCCGAAGGCTGCAACAACCGCTGCACCTTCTGCATCATACCGAAATTGCGCGGGGTACTCGTGTCCCGCGAGGCGGGCGATATTTTGCGCGAGGCGGAAAAGCTCGTCGCGGCGGGCGTCAAGGAGCTACTGATCATCTCGCAAGATACGAGCGCCTATGGATTGGACCTGAACTACGCCGAAAGCTCTTTTCGCGGGCGTCCGGTCAAGGCGAAATTTTTCGACCTCGCCCGCGAACTTGGGCAATTCGGCGTGTGGGTCAGGCTCCACTATGTCTATCCCTATCCGCATGTCGACGACGCGATCGAACTCATGGCGGCAGGCAAGATTTTGCCCTATCTCGACATTCCGTTTCAGCACGCAAGCCCAAAAATCCTGCGCGCGATGAGGAGGCCGGGCGGCGCCGGGAAGGTGCTGGAGCGGATTTCGAAATGGCGCGCGGTCTGCCCCGGACTTACCCTGCGCTCGACCTTCATTGTCGGCTTTCCCGGCGAGAGCGAAGAGGATTTCGAGCTGCTGCTGGATTGGCTTCAAGACGCAAAAATCGACCGCGCCGGCGCCTTCAAATATGAGCCGGTCGCGGGCGCGGCGGCGAACGATCTCGGTCTACCCCCGGTGGCGCCGGAGGTTGCGGAAATCCGGTACCGTCGCTTCATGGAGCATTGCCAGAAAATCAGCGCCGGAAAACTCAAGGAGAAAATCGGCAAGCGCTTGGCGGTCATCGTCGATCAAGGCGGGTCCCGCGCAAGCGTTGGCCGCACGGCGGGCGATGCGCCCGAAATCGACGGCAAGGTTCATCTCGTCTCGCGCCGCCCGTTGCGGCAGGGGGACATCGTCACCGTGAAAATCGAGCGCTCCGATGCCTACGATCTTTATGGAACCGCGATCTAGCCGCCCGGTTGCGGCGGCTTTGGGTTGGCCTTTTTCTGATGCCGGTTGCCATCGCTATTTATGTGATATCCGATGCCTTGGCTTGGCGGAGCCAGCCATGAATGTCGGCCAATCAGGGTCCCCCTGTTCCGCGCAACGTTCAAAAAGAGCGGACTTCGTTTAAGACTCCAACTAATTTGCGGTTTCGAGAACAACATCCCTCGCGAAAAAGTCAAAATCTTCGATAGGCCCGCCGATCGCTCCATATTGGGCCTTATGCGGCTGCGAAATGTACGGCGCTTATTGAGGCATTATGCCGTTTCGTAACAGCAGGAAGATCATGCCGCCCAACCCCGCCAACAGTCCCACCCAGAGCCCAATGGCGACGCGCGTGGCTTTCACGGCCCGCTCTTTCTCCCACCAGCTATCCGGGCGAATGCCTTGCACCACAAATGTTGCGACGCCAGCAAGGTTCACGCAGATCAGGTTCAGCAGAAACAGCGACAACGCGCCCATAGCCGGTGCGGGATGGCCGCCGCCCAGCAGCAGCCCAAATGTCACCAGCGGCGGCAATAACGCCACCGCCACCATCACGCCGATCAATGCCGGCGACAGTCCCATCGTGAATGCCAGCGCGCCCGCGCAGCCCGACGCCAATGCCACAGCGATGTCGTCCAGCCTCACCCGCGAGCGCGACGCCACTTCGGACCATGCCGGGTCCACGTGCCACAGCGCGCCGATGATCACCGACAACGCCGTCGCCGCCGCAATCCCGGCCAGAGCGGTCAGGAGCGCGCGCCGAAGCAGTGGTAAATCACCCAACGTCGTACCGAGCGCTAACGCCACATTTGGCCCGAGCAATGGCGCAATCACCATCGCCCCGATGATGATGGCCACGCTGTTCTGATACAGACCGACGGCCGCCGCGATGGTGGATAACACCGCCATCGCCATATAGGCGCGCGTCCACCGCGCCCCGTCTTTAATGTCTTCGTATAACTCCTCCCGGCTGATCCGCTCCGGCGGTTTTTCATCGGACGCGGCCGGCTCCGCCTCGTCTCGCGGCAAGGTCGCTACGACAGGGAGAATCACCGCCCGGTTGCCCTGCCCACCGGGCTCATCGAAAAAATCGAGCACCTCCTCGACTTGTTCCGCCTCCAACCAAATCCGCACCAGCAATTCTCCGTCCGGTAATCGGATCTGCCGGTGTTCGAGCACCTTGTGCTCCTTGAGAAGCTCGAGGACGTGCCCGCCGTCCTTCTCCCCCAACACCATCTCAATTAAGCGCAGCGCCATCGCGGTATCCTCCTATGGTGCAATCCACTTGTCTAATGTAATGCTCTTAAACCGACATCCCCGATCACCAGATTTCGAGGCTGAGATTGTCACTATGGACGAGCACTGGCAACGCCGAACCCTCGCCTTCTGCTCCTGCACGCCATTGAAAACAACCGGCCTTGATCCCTCGAAAGGGTGCGCTCAGCGGCCCGCACATCGGTATCCTGCTTGCCGACGTTCCTATTTGGGCAAAAAGCCCAGCCGCCTAAGTAAAAACGGCATCGTCAGACCCTGGACGACAATGGAAAAAGCGACGACGCCAAAAGTTACGACCACGATTTCCTGGTGCAGCGGTAGCGTAGGCGGCACGGAGAGCGCCAAAGCAAGCGCCAAGGCGCCGCGCAGCCCGCCCCACCAGAGGATATGCTGTTCGCGAAGCGAAATCGCCCAGCGGGAGCGCAGAAAGAGAAGACTGAGCGGATATACCGTCAGGCCGCGACCGAGGAGCACAATAACAACCGGGGTCAGAAGCACCGCCATTCCGTAAGACTGGAACGGCATCATCGCGACAGAGACGCCGATGAGAAGAAAGACCACTGAATTGGCGAGAAACGCCGCAAAATCCCAGAAGCCGAGAATGAATTCCCGGCCCCTCGGACTGAGGAAGCGTTTCCCGCGCAACAGGCGAAAATTGGCCATGATGAGACCGGTCGTGACGGTGGCGAGCACGCCCGACACATGCATATGCTCGGCGACCAAGAAAGAGCCATAAGCTGCAACCATGGTCAGGGCGGCCTCGATCAGATGTTCCGATGTGCGCCAGGCGACGATGAGCGCTGCGCCCCCGCATATGGCCCCGATCGTCATGCCTCCCGCGACGATGAGCGCCAAGGTCCCGATCGTCTCGAGGCTTGTCTGTGCGTGTTCAGCGGACTGTGACCATGCCAACGCCATTACAAAGAGGACCGCCGCCGCGCCGTCGTTGAACAGGCTCTCGCTTTCGACGAGCAGGCGCAAGCGTCCCTTGACGCCGTTGTCCTTGAACATGGCGATGATTGCCACCGGGTCGGTCGCCGCGATCAGCGCGCCGAATACCAGCGCCGAGGGCGTGGGCCAGCCCAGCAGCCACGCCATTCCCGACGCCACGACACCGGCTGACACAATGGTTCCGAACGTCGAGAGGACGAGGATCGGCAGATTGTCGCGTCGTAACTCCAGCCAGGGAATGTTAAGCGCCGCCTCGAACAGGAGCGGTGGCAGGATCAAGTTGAAAATGAAATCATGCGTTAAAGGGAACCCCAACTCCGCCTTCGAAAGAGCGAGGACGGCACCGACAATGACGAGGCCGACGGTATAAGGGAGCTTGAACCGGCGTGCCGCGAGCGCGACGATCATCGCGACGGCGAGCATGCCCACGATCTGTCTTAAAGACCCATCCATTACGATTTTTCTAATCCAAGCGGGGGAGGCTCCGGCTATACGGACAATTACCTTCGGCGAAAGCGCGTCGCAAGTGACCTTATAGATTCTCGTTATCAAGAAATGACATACCGGCTACGTTGCCCGCGAACGCCACGCAAGGCGGCGAGCGACTTAGAACACAAGGTGCGACATGGGAATGAAAAATGCGTGGCATAGGCTAAGGATGATCTGGAATTTTGTTGTCGGGGTGTTGATCGGCGGCGCTGGCGTAGCGGCGTCCTTCTTTTGGCTTGCCGCCCATCCATCGAATCCACCCATGCCAGCCCAGGTTATAGTAGCGCCCGCCCGTCCTTCGGGGCCGCCGCCTGGCGCAGGACCGCCGCCGGGATGGCATTTTGTGCCGAGCGGCGTGGAAGGCTGTGCGGACAAGTACGGATGCGCCAGACCAGCGTTTGATTCCGATTTTTGGGTGTGGTAGCATCCGGCGAGCAGAATTGTGCGGACGAGCGCGGGTGTGCGCGACCATGGTCGCCAGGTAAGAGTGACACGACGCCGCCCCGACAGGCGGGAGTAAAGCCCGAGCGGCCGGGCAAAAAGGGGGAAGAGCCAGAAGCTGAACCGGCAAGCGACTCCGGGTCGCAACCGGGCGGCGGCGGTGCCATTCCTGCGGGACATGAATTGCCGTTACAGCCGAAGCAGGTGGAACCGGCAACGCCGCCCCCCGGATCGCCGTTAACTCCCGGCCACGGAAGCGAGTGAAAACGCCAGCGGCGTCGCAACGCCCGTCATGGATGGATACGAACCAGCTTGATCCGGCAACGCTTGTCTTATGACATTTCCGCTTCCGCGGCTTCCGCCGCTTCCGCCGCGCAGGCGGGTTCGGCCGGAGCGGGCTTCGCCGGCAATGGGAAGCTCGGGCACATGGGGGTTGGAATTTCGACCTCGACTTCGAGGGTCGAGACCACCTCGCCGCGCTCCATCTTGACCTTGATTCCTTCCTGCTCGACAGGGAAATGCTTGGCGATCACCGCCATGATTTCTTCCTGAAGAATAGCGATCAGATCGGACTTGCCGGAGACGGCGCGCTCATGCGCGAGCAGGATTTGCAACCGTTCCCTGGCGACCGGCGCAGTGTGCGGCGCGGTACGCGTCCGCTTGAAAAAATCGACGAGTTTCATGCCGCCCTCCGTCCGAACAGCTTGCCAAACAGGCCCTTCCTGTCGCTTGGAATTGTCATATCCAGGGCTTCGCCGTTCAGCCGCTTCGCCGCGTCGAAATAAGCGCGCGCCGGCGCGCTCATGGGATTGTTGAGGGTGACCGGCGAGCCGAGATTGGAGGCGCGCAGAACCTCAAAACTTTCCGGGATGATTCCGAGCAGGGGGATGGAAAGGATTTCTAGCACATCCTCGACATTCAGCATTTCGCCGCGACCGGCGCGGGCGGCGTCGAAGCGAGTGATCAGGAGATGCTTTTCGACGCGCTCGCCCTTCTCCGCCTTTTCGGTCTTCGAATCGAGAAGGCCGATCATACGATCGGAGTCGCGAACCGAGGATACCTCGGGGTTGGTCACGACGATCGCGACATCGGCATGGCGCATGGCAAGCGTGGCGCCGCGCTCGATGCCGGCGGGGCTATCGCAGATCACCCAATCGAATTTTTCCCGCAACTCGGCGATGACGCGCGCGACGCCCTCTTCCGACAAGGCGTCCTTGTCGCGCGTCTGCGAGGCGGGAAGCAGGTGCAGCGCCGGCACGCGCTTGTCGCGGATGAGAGCTTGCGCAAGCTTGGCGTCGCCTTGAACGACATTGATCAAGTCGTAGACCACTCTGCGTTCGGCACCCATGACGAGATCGAGG
The DNA here is from genome assembly GCA_003244015.1 of Hyphomicrobiales bacterium. Lineage (GTDB taxonomy): Bacteria > Pseudomonadota > Alphaproteobacteria > Rhizobiales > Beijerinckiaceae > Methylocapsa. The sequence goes on from QHBR01000259.1 coordinate 10,573, forward strand.
TTGCGCAGCCCGACGTCGAAATCAATGAGCACGACATTTTTGCCCGCCGTCGCCAGCGCCGCGCCCAACGCCGCGGTGGAGGTCGTCTTGCCGACGCCGCCCTTGCCCGATGTTACGACCAAAACCTTGGCCATGTTGCTGTCTCCCAATTTGTCTCAGTCCTGAGCCATCATCATCGAATCACCGTCGAGCCAGACCTGAATCGGCTGGCCGCGCAGGTGCGCGGGCATATCGTCGGCCACCATGTAAAGGCCGTCGATCGAAACAAGCTCGGCTTCGAGCTTGCGGCAAAAAATCCGCGCGCGGGCGTCGCGCGAACCGGCGATCGCCCGGCCCCGAAGCGTTCCATAGACATGGATCGAACCGCCGGCGATCACCTCGGCGCCCGAGGCGACGGATCCAACGACAATCACATCGCCCTCGGGGTGCACGATGCACTGGCCGGAGCGGACCTGATTGTCTAGCAGAAGGGAATTTGGTTGCCGCGGTATCGCGGGAGCGACGGGAGGGGCGCTAGCGTCGCCTTGAAGCGAAGGGGCGTCGGAAAGAGCCGCCGCCGCATCCGGATCGGAACCGGAAAAAGGCGCGGAGGCAGGCGCCTCCGCGGCGGCGGGAGGATCATCGCCAGGGACGGCGCTGGTCTGCCGCCCGCTCAAAAGCAGCGGCGGCATCGCGAAGTCGAGCCAGAACGGTTCGGCGCCTTCGATGCCCATCACCTTGATGTTGCGCCCGGCGAGGTTTTGCAAAAGCTCCGCGAGGCCCTGCTTGCCAGGCTGAAGAACCGCGACGTCGAGCACGACCGGCCGTCCAAAGAAAAACCCCGGCGAACGTTCGAGCCAGGTGTCCAGCTCGGCAAGCCAGTTTGTCACGGGCGGCTCTGGCGCCAGAACCATGGCGTGGTAGGAGCGGCCATGAAACCTGATGGAATGCCGGGGGCGGGCAGCTTCTGTCACGCGTGCGCCTCAAAATCGCTTTCGTCGATTTACGCAACGCATGGTTAATGGCTGGTTAAGGTCGCGGCCGTCACCTACATTTATGGCGGCGCGGCGTCATGGAAGGTTGCTCGCGCCGGCCTTTTTGTCCGAAACGCATGGGCAATCGTACCAAAATGCTTCACGTGAAACATTTTGGTACGATTGGGGCCGAAAACCTTACAAGGCCCATACCTCCCGCGCTTTGGAATGAGTGGGATTGCGCGAAAAAAATGTAATTTCGGCGGACTGTTGCGCGAGGCGGCCACAGAAAAAATCGCAAAATTTTGCCGGTCAATTTCAGATAGCTCCATTTGGGCCGGAGCGCACGTGAAGAGCTTGAAGAGCGCCCATTCGGGTGATAGGCCTTCGAAGGAATATGTTTCCGATCGTCCGCAGTTGGCAACCTACGTTCTAATGAAAAACAACAATGCTTAGTTCGCTGATGCGCGATGCCAAGCGCCAAGCGGGGAGGCTCTGGGCGCTCGGTTTGGCGGCCGGACTCGCCGTGACGATGGCCGCGATGGGCCCGGCCGACGCCCATGGCGAGAACTCGCAGGCGGCGTTCCTCCGGATGCGGACGCTCAATTGGTCCGACATGAAATGGTCGAAGACCAGCGTCACCGTCAACGAAAAGTATGAGGTCACAGCAAGCACTATATCATGGGCACCTCGAAAAATAT
>QHBR01000061.1 GCA_003244015.1 Hyphomicrobiales bacterium
CTGAATGCGTCACTCCACTAGGCCGTCTTGATGCCGCTGACCGGCATTGAGAGTATTAAGGATATTCGCGGTGGAACTTTATGCCAAGATCGGACATGCGGCGATGGCCGACGCGCTTAGCCGCGGAGAAGCGGCGAAGCGATTTGGCGTCCGCCGCGATAAGATCACGAAGATGCCGCGTTTTTCAGTTCCGTCCGGCGACCAAGGGCGCGAACGGCCGACCCAAGAAGCTCGCGCCTTGTATGACGCGGATCGACGCCATTCTTACAGGCGCCGACCATGTTGACAAGAAGCAACGCCACATGGCGCGGGGGATTTTCGAGCGGCCGCGGGACGAACAAGGGTTTACCGGCGGCTCCACGATCGTGCGGCGAGCGCCTTTTGCTCTGAGGTGCTCGGCCTTTCCGAAGAGATGCCTCAGATGATGCGGTTTGGCGGTTGACGAGCCTTAGGTCATGGCTTGCGCACCGTGCAAGCTTTTGAGACACGCTCTTACTCGCCGCGGCCCCGTGCCCTAGCGCACGAAAGTATTGCAAGAATCGACTTCGCGCGATTTCAAGCCAGCGTTCAACCACTGCACGCGCTGCGCCGCCGTGCCGTGGGTGAAGGAATCGGGGACCGCGTAGCCTTGCGACGCCTTCTGAAGACGGTCGTCGCCGATCGCCTGCGCGGTCGCGACCGCTGTTTCGAGGTCGCCCGCCTCCAGGAATTGATATTTGCGCTCGGCATTGGCGGCCCATACGCCGGCGAGGCAATCGGCCATGAGCTCGACCCGCACCGACAAATTATTCGCCTCGCCCTTGTTGGCGGCGGCTAGCTGCGCCGCTTGGACCTTTGGCAGAATGCCGAGCAGGTTTTGCACGTGATGGCCTATCTCATGCGCGATGACATAAGTGTAGGCGAAGTCGCCGCCGCCGCCGAGGCGCCGTTTCATATCCTGGAAGAAGGCCGTATCGAGATAGACCTTTTGGTCCCTCGGGCAATAGAAAGGCCCCATAGCCGACTGGGCGCCGCCGCAGCCCGAGGCGGTCCGCCCGCTATAGAGGACGAGCTTTGGCTTGACGTAGGGAATCCCTTTCTCCCGTGGCAAAACTTCCGACCAGACGGTTTCGTTTGCGGCGAGAACGGCGGCCACGAATTGGCCCGTGTCGTCGGCGGGCGTTCCGGTCTGTCCCGGCTGCATCGTGCTAGTTTGCGCGCCTTGGCGCATGTTGTTCAGCTTTTCCACGCCGCCGATCAGAAGCCTTGGATCGATGCCGAGCGCCCAACCGAGGAGGCCGAGAACCACCACCGTCCCGATGCCAAGACCGCCTCTGCCGCCAGGCGAGCCGCCGCTTTGCCCGCGCCGGTCCTCGACATTGTCGGAACGGCCGAAATCTTGCCATTTCATAAGCGCCTCCCGCTTGCTGCGTTGCGTCTCGCGCTTGAAGGCCCCGCCGCTTACGCCGGCCGCCCGCGGCACATTCAGCGATGCTTGCGTGCACCCCAAACAATTACATCGAAACCCTTGGCGCCAAAGGGGAGCCTTTAACGGGCGTCTCTGTCAGCGTCATTTTTGAATGTTCCGAGCAGCCACAAAGCCATAAGAATCGCTCCAATTATGAATACTGCGTGGTCCGTGATCCAAGTAAACAAACCGGCAAGGTCCAGGCCCCTGATGAACGCAGCAGCATTTTCTCCGAAGAACCGGGTGATAGCGGGAATAATTTCGTCAAGCCATTGCAAAGATATTACGTAGTGCGGTTGCAAATCCAAATCCCCTGAAATACGTGCGATGTCGCCCGGCGTTGCCGTTAGCGGCTAACAAGGCTATCCGCCGGTCACGCTCATATGGCGCGCAACCGCGGGCTTCGCATGATCGCGATCGATGATGAAATCATGGCCCTTGGGCTTGCGGGCGATGGCGGCGTCGAGAGCCTCGTGCAAAAGCTCGTCCGATTGCGATGCGCGCATTGGTGCGCGCAGGTCGGCCGCGTCCTCCTGGCCAAGGCACATGTAAAGCGTTCCGGTGCAGGTCACGCGCACGCGATTGCAGCTTTCGCAAAAATTATGGGTGAGCGGGGTGATGAAGCCCAAACGGCCCCCGGTTTCCGCGACATGCACATAACGGGCGGGTCCGCCTGTCCGGTAGCCGGTTTCGCGAAACGTGAAGCGCTCCTTGAGCCGCGCCTCAACAAGATTCAAAGGCAAGAATTGATCCGCGCGCGTGGGCTCGATCTTGCCGAGCGGCATGACTTCTATCAAGGTGACGTCGAGGCCGCGCCCATGAGCCCATTCGAGCATTGGAGCGATCTCGGCCTCGTTCACGCCCTTAAGCGCCACCATATTGATCTTGACCGGAAGTCCTGCGGCTTGCGCGGCATCGATCCCGGCCATTGTTTGGGCGTGATCGCCCCAGCGGGTGATCGCCTTGTATTTCGCCGGGTCGAGCGTATCGAGCGACACGTTAAGGCGGCGCACGCCCGCTTCCGCGAGTTCTTTCGCGTGATGCGCGAGCTGCGATCCGTTCGTTGTGAGGGTTAGTTCGGAAAGCGCGCCGGACTTGATGTGGCGGCCAAGCGCGCGGAACAGGTGCATAATATTGCGGCGCACCAAGGGTTCCCCGCCGGTGATTCTGAGCTTGCGGACCCCGCGGCTGAGGAAAGCCGTGCACAAACGGTCCAGCTCTTCCAAGGTGAGCAACTCGCGCTTGGGCAGGAAATTCATGTCTTCGGACATGCAATAGACGCAGCGCATGTCGCAGCGATCGGTCACCGATACCCGGAGGTAGGAGATCGCGCGTCCAAACGGATCGACGAGCGGTGGCGTGGCCGGCGGGGCTGGCGCTGCTAAATAATCTGCCTGCGGGATTGGCGTTGCGATAGTCATGGGCATAGCCTTACCTATCCGGGGGCGGGAATTCCACGCCAAAGTGATACATCCAAAAAGATACATAATGAGAGCCGCCGGAAAAGCGGTTACTCGACGGCGATCGGGCGGTGCAGCCCATGAAAGCGATGCGGTTTCACCGGATCGCATTGCCGCGTCCTGCGCCAAAAATCAGATGCGGGATTGGGGCCGCATCCGTAGCTTGATATAGCCTCGCGCCGGCGTACAATTGTCGGCCTTTTAAAAGCTTGATTCAAGTGCTCCAGTTTCGTGGGTCCATTCCAAAGACACAGGTGAGTAAATAATGAAGCCATCGGTCGATATGCCAATCATCGTGCGAGCTGCTTTTTGGTGGCATCGTTTCGGGATCGCAGGGAAGTGGCGTATTCCGAGGGCCATCGGACGAATTTGGCAAGGAGAAGACCTATTTATTTTAACCTCGCATGGTGGATTCTTGTCCGTCGATGCACCCAATCTCGACGTTTATGCTCATATATATAGCAAAGGCGGACAATGGGAGCAGGATGTGATGCAAACTTGTGAGCGCGTGCTGCGTTCAGGTGACATTTTTTATGATATAGGGTCAAATACAGGGATCTTTTCGATAGACGCGGCCATAGCCATTCCCGATTTGACAGTTTATGCCTTCGAGCCACAGCCAACGCTTACGTATCATATTCGGCGATCCATCGACGCTAATAACCTGCGACGCGTGAAGTGTTTAGAGATTATGCTCGGGCCAGAAGAGGGCGAAGCAATTCTCTATCTTGCCGGGCAGGCTAGTCGTGCATCAATGGTTCAACTTGAGCGAGGTTTTCGGCAGCTACGCCTTCCCATGCGTACAGTGGACAGCCTTATTTCGTCTGGCGAAATCGAAGCGCCCGATGTTATCAAGATCGACGTCGAAGGCGCTGAGATGAAGGTTTTTGAAGGTGCACGCCAAACTTTACGAACAAAGAATCCCAGTGTCGTTTTTGAAGCAGATGAGAATTTGCTGCGCTTCGGCCTAGAAGTTCAGAATGTATTTGATAGTCTTTTGCAAGCAGCGCCTTATAGAATTTATGCGATTGATCTGAAGGGGAATCTATCAATCGCCAAGCCTCCATATACTTCCAAGGACTACCTAGCTTTGGCTCCACGGCATTTCGATCGAATTTAGGCTTCAGACTGATAACCAGAAGCTCACGATGGCTGCAAGGCAGACCGCCGCGATGAAGTTGCCGACAAGACGATCATAGGGCAAAGCCGGCAAACTTCGCGGCGAATTGTTCCGCCCCAAGCCGCGGGAAAGAGCCTCACCTCGCTGAATGCGTGGCTCTCGATCAGTGCATCGCCCGCGGCAAAAGAACCAAACATGCAGAGTTCAAGGACCGCACGATCTCAGACGCATTCCAGGAAGAACGGGCGAGCCCGATGGCGCCGCGCGTGCCCTTCGACGGTTTTCCCGGGAAGGCGGCGAGGGCCAGCACCCTCATGATCGTGGCCGGTCTTAACCGCTACAGCGCCGTCGCGCGGGCCGCTGGCCGGATTGTGACGGCAAGGTCCAATGCGGTACGCAACGCCGCGATCTTCGACAACGAGGTGGCGGCCGGTCATCCCCGCAACTTCCGGCGCGGCAAGATCATCGGCGACCCGTGGCACGATTGGCCTGAGGCATCTAAAAAATATGGGATAGAGATGCTTGAGCGTAATGCGGGCGGGTTCGGTTGTGAATTGCCAATCGGCTTTGGCGTGGTGTTTGTTGCGACCTTTTTCCCAGGCTGCGATTTCCTTGAGCAAGGTTGTGCGGCCGGGGATGCGGCAGTCGAGGCATGGGCGAGCGCGCCGTGATCCGTCTCCTGGATGCTTAACGAGAAGCAGCAAGACCGTCTCCTAATGGAAATTGACAAGGACGGGGTCGCGATCGAGTTCGACAATGATCTGCAAATTACGATCGACGGCACTGTGGCCTCGATTTCTGATAGTCTCCGAAAATCGATGTGGTAATCGAATCATGCCTCGGAGACCCTAAACGGCCATTTTTTGTTTCTTTTATATAGGAATTGGGGCATGCAGGCCAGCGGCGGCGTTCCAGTCTCGGGCGAGGACAGCGCGACCCCGCTCGTCGTCGATCTGGACGGAACTCTGATTCATTCGGACCTGCTGGTGGAATCGGCCTTTGCCCATGTCGGAGCCGCTCCACTCCGGATCGGCGGGCTCTTGTTGTCCCTGTCGAAAGGCAAGGCGGCACTCAAAGCCAAAATCGCTAGCGGCACGCCGATCGACGCCACGCACCTGCCCTATGACGACCGCATTGTTGCACTTGTCCGCGAGACGCGCGAGGCTGGACGGCCAGTCCATCTCGCCTCGGCCAGCAACGAACGTTGCGTAAGGGCAGTTGCCGAACATTTGGGGCTGTTTGATGGTTGGTTTGCCTCGAACGAGCATGAGAACCTGTCGTCTTCGACGAAGGGCCGCAGGCTGGTCGAGACGTTCGGCGAGAAAGGCTTCGATTATGTAGGCAACGACCGGGCCGACCTCGCCGTCTGGACGGTCGCGCGACGGTGCATTGCCGTACATCCGTCTACCGCGGTCCGTCGTGATTTGTTGAAACTCGATCCCGAAGCGCTCGTTCTGGACTCGCCCGGCAATCGTCCTCGTGCGTGGATAAAGTTGCTGCGGTTTCACCAGTGGGCTAAGAATGCCCTGGTGCTGGTGCCGCTCCTGACCGCGCAGCATTTCGATCTCGTTTCCGCCTTCGAAGAAATCGGAGCGTTCTTGGCTTTCTCGCTCGCCGCATCGGCCATTTACATCCTCAACGATCTCGTCGATCTCGACGCGGATCGCAAGCATCCGAGCAAGAAGCGGCGTCCGCTCGCCGCCGGCACCGTTCCGGTCATGGAGGCGATGGTCCTCGCGCCGCTGCTTCTGGTCGTCGCGCTCGGAGGGGCTCTGGCAATCGCCCCCGCGTTCGCGGCAGTGCTCGCGGCTTATCTGTTTCTGACAACGGCTTACACGTTCGTCCTCAAGCGCAAGATGATGGTCGACATCATTGCGCTGGCGTCGCTCTACACGATCCGCGTCATCGGCGGTGCGGCGGCGATTGCCGTGCCCGTGTCCGAATGGTTGCTCGGATTTTCGATGTTCATCTTCACGGCGCTCGCTCTGATCAAACGATACGTGGAGTTGGCTGCGCGCCTCGACGCCAACCTGCCCAACCCGACCAACCGAAACTATCTCAAGTCGGATCTCGACATCGTAGCGGCACTCGCGGCTGCCGCGGGTTTCAACGCCGTTACCGTCTTCGCACTCTACATCTCCTCCGACACGGTCCGGCATGTCTACCGTCATCCGCAGGCGCTGTGGCTCGTCTGCCCGATTCTGATGTATTGGCTGGGAAGAACACTCCTAATGGCTCACCGTCGTCTGATGGACGACGATCCGATCGTCTTCGCCCTGCGTGATTGGAATAGCCTCGTGGCGGTCGGACTTATTGGCGTCATCCTGTTCGCAGCGATGTGAATTCGGCTCTGTGCCAACACGACCGAAGTTGTCGGCGTCGTGTTCCTCTTATGTCATCGTATTCGGAGGTTGGACCATGGTTGCGAACGAAGACGAAATCAGATCGGCGGGCGCACGGTTCGATCGCGCCGGTTTTTGGATCGCGCCGGCGTCGGGCACCCTGCTGTCCCTGGCGCTCACCCGCTTCCTATTTGCATACAACAACAACCTCTTTCATTTGCCGATTGTTGCCGAGCTCTACGACGAGCCGCAGTTTACAAATGTGAAATTCCCTCCACCCAGGACTTCCACACGCGAGGATGTCGGAGGATCTGATGAGGATGAATTGCGGGACTGAAGGCCCGATACCGCCCGCTTGTGTGTCCGTTGACCCAGGTGCTGGCGGAAATTCCCTTGGGAGCGACGTTGTATGACATCGGCTGCGGCGCCGGCGTGCCGATGCATCTGGCTCTCCGGTTCCGCCAAGCCAGAATGGTCCGCGGTAGCGATATTTCCAGTAACGCGATCGCCGCTGCGACCTCCTTCGCCCGCCATGGCGAGCGCTTTCAGGCGATGTGCCTGCCGGCGGAGGAGCAACCAGCGCTCTCCGGCTTTGATGTGGTGGTGCTCATCGACGTCCTGCACCACGTGCCGCCGGCGGTGCAGCAAGACTTCCTGCGATCGATCGTGCGCCGGATGGATCGCGGCGCGCGGCTGGTATTGCTCGACATCGACCGTGACGCGTTTGCACGGCGATGCTGCAATCAACACCACGATCTGCTGCTGTCGCGGGAGTGGGTGCACCCGATGCGAGCCGACGACGTGCGGGTGATCCTGGACCACGCCGGTCTTCAGTCCGAGGAACCGCAGCGATTCAAAACGCTCTGGTATGGGCATTACCTGATCGCCGGAACGCGGCTCTAGTGGTCTGATTCATTCGG
>QHBR01000104.1 GCA_003244015.1 Hyphomicrobiales bacterium
ATCTCTCCGGACGGACACTTAGCTCGTCGCCCTTATTTGCCTTTCGCATTTCATAGACGGTTATCGCCCTGTTAAATGCATGAAACAACCGGTCTGACACTTCCTGTTTATACGGCCAATTCTGCGCCTTCGCGTACAAATCTCCCATGAGAGGAGCAGCTGGCGGAAACGCCTGAATAAACTCCGTCATGCCCTCGCGGGCCTCTTCCTGTTTTGTCGCGTAACTAGGCCTAATTTCCAATCGAACCACGTCATAAGCCCCGGCTGTAATGTCGTTTAAAATATCAACTGGGACTCCATCAACAGTAACAGGATGAGGCTGATTAATTTTCTCTCGCCGCTCAGTTCCATCCTCGCCAATTGCTCTAATTGTTTGAGCTGTATCATAAATATGTGGAATAAGGTCGTTTACCACCCGCGCCTTATGTGATTTATATAAAGAAAAGTTTTTAACATAAACAAACGTACCTGTATCACCTTGGTTTTCCCTTTTAGCAATAGCCTTACCGCTTATCTCATTTGATTTAGCTCCTAATGATGCATTATAAATCTCAATAACAGCCTGCATGTCCTGCTCAGCCATGACAATGCATTCAGATATACCAGATGAGCTTGCCGGAGGCTGACTTCGTTGTGGCGCAATGCCGCTTTACGTGGATTAACACGTGCCCTTTCGCGCGCTCGGCGCTTTTTAGACTCGGATTCGGCTTTCTCGCTTGGTTTATCTTCGTCAGAATCCTCGACTGGCTCCGTCTTATCCGGATCGTCAGCTTTGGCTTCTGTGTCCTCGGGGTTGACCGTATCTGTGCCTTCGGCGGCCTGCTCGTCGCCGGTATCGGCGGGGCTCGCTGGCTCTGCATCTAGGTCGTGGATTTGGTCTTTTGGATTTGGTTCGGCGGCTGGCGGTATCGCTTGCTCTGCCGATTTAGAGTCTGACATAATATATTATTGTCCCTTGGTCAAGTGTCAATATTATTTATTAAATTAATCGGCATGCCGATTATAGTCCGTCCCCCATTATACTCGTACTTCCACGTTTCCAGCCATCGCCCGCCTGTCAACTGACCAACTAGAGCGAAAGACCGCAGCTCCCCACTTTTTGCCGCTGCTAACGCCGTCTCAAGTCGTTCAATAATCTGTTCATCAGGTGAGCCATTAAAAGGAGGAGCGCTCTGGCGCAATGTTACAATCTTACTCATGACGGTTGACTTTCAGGCATTGCCGCATAGTGTCCAGGTGGGAGCGGCGGAGGGGTTTCAGACGAACTACCCGCTTCGGAAGACTGTCCACCATCAGTGGAAGAATCGTCAGCCGTGGGAGCCTGTTCTTCTGGAGAGACCGGCGAAGGTGGCACTGCAATTTGCGACGCAACATGCGCGTCCCTAGACTTTAGAGCCATGTCCACATGGCCTATCCATGTATGCAATTTAGCACTGTCAATCGGTGGGCCATTTGCCGCAAGCTTCATCTGCACATCAAGTAACTGAAACTCGGCCATTACGTTCTTTAATTGTTGGCCCTGTAGCTCCAGCTCTTGCATCTTTAGCTTGTGTTCGCCCGCCGCCAACCCATGCAAGACTTTCGATTGCTCGGCTTCGGCCCCGGCTTGTTCTCGCTGCGCCTTGGATATTTCCGCCTGCGCCTTTGCCATCTCTAAACGCGATGCCGATGACGAAGGAGACAATGATCGCCGCCTAACAACGTCGGACACCAAAATCCGACCGCTCAATCAGGCACTGTCTGTCAGATCGAGTCTCGGCTAATACAATTTTATCAGCGCGGGCCTAACAGCATCCGCGACTCTGCCACTGCCAAGCGCGCCATTTCTGTCGGAGCTAGCCGCACGAAAAGGTCGCGCCAAACCTTATTGAGAGAACTATTGAACTGAACTATTGAACTGAAGACCGGCGGTGACCGCCCAGGCGATGCGCTACGCTTGTGAAGGCTTCGCGCGCACTCTCAGCGGACCGTCCCACACCCCCCAGGGCACGGATGCGGATGAGCCGTCTTTCTGGAGAATGTTAGCTGAGAGGACATGCCTCCATGTTCGCTCCCTCAATCAAGGCACCAAAGCCTAAGACGGCCTCATCTGCCGTTCCGAAATGTGCTCCCAAACCGCCGCAACACATGCCTTGGCGGCCCGGAGTAGATATAGCCGAGCAGATGCTCTCCCTTCAGCAAGCTATTGGGAATCAGGCGGTGCTCCGGTTGCTCCGCTACGAGTCGCGGCGGGCCGAGAGCCTCACAGAGAGCACGTCTGCTGGCCACCAAATGCAAGAGGCTAACCGAGGGCGGATAGCCAGCTTAGTGGCTGCGGCAAATGTGTTCTGGAATTTCAGCAAGATCCCGGTGTTTGCGCCCGACCGACCCAGCGGACCTGAAACGCCAACTCCGCCCCGGCTGCGTCCTTCCCAGGTCCCAATGTACGACGACGCACGTGCGGCGGTGACGAGCAAGGCGCCGCCGCAGGCGCGGGGGGCTCCGGCGGGCGTGACCCCATCGCGTGGGCGCATCGCGGCGCGGCCGAGCTCGCTTCCGATGGTATCGCTCCAGGCCAGGCTCGAGGTCGGGTCCGTCGACGACCCGCTCGAGCACGAGGCCGAGCGCGTCGCCGGACACGTGATGCGGATGCCGGCGCCGGGCACGCCACCGCGCTGCGCGTGCAGAGGCACACCCGGCCCGGACGGCGAATGTGCCGCCTGCAAAGCAAGCCGCGTCGCCCGTCTGGCAATTATTCCTGCGGTGCCGGCGCTCCGGTCTGCGCCGGCAAGCGTCGGCGCCGCGCTCTCCGCGCCCGGCCGGCCGCTCGACGTCGCCACGCGTGCGTTCTTCGAATCACGCCTCGACACCGACCTGAGCGCCGTGCGGATACACGACGACGCAACCGCCGCGGTTTCAGCCCACGATGTCGCGGCGCAGGCGTACACCGTCGGCCGCGACGTGGTGTTTGGGGCGGGGCGCTACCAACCGAGCAGCGAGGCCGGACGTGCGCTGCTCGCACACGAGCTTGCGCACGTCGTGCAGCAAAACAGCGGGCGCACGACTCCAAGCATTCAGCGCAAGGCGCAGACGTACACGGTCCGTCCGGACCACGCGCCGCTGTCGGCCGAGGAAGTCCTGATCCTGATGGCGATGACATCGAGAAAGGTCAGCCGGGCCGCCGCGATCAAGCTGATCGCGGACGACGAAATCGCGTGCGGGGAGCATCCCGCCTGTCTGTACGGCGTGCGCGACATGAAGCCGATCCAGTTCACGATCGGCCACCCCGAGCCCCAGGCGAAGCATCCGGCGCCGGCCAAGCAGGCGGCGCCCAAGAAGGCCGCGAAGCCGCCCGTCGCGCCGGATCCGGTGACCGTCGACATCGGTGAGCAGCCTGCGCCTCCGGCTCAGCTCCCTGCCGACGTCGAGTCCGCCCTGGACAATCCTCACCTGAAGCGGTTCTTCACCATCGGGACGCAGGAGAAATTTCTCAAGCTGCCGCGGGGACAGCCGAACCCGGACGACTACGCCGCGGTGAACTACGTCCGCGACGCGTTGCTGCGCCTGAACGAGAAAGAGCTCACGTCTTACCGCGGCTTCATAGCCGGGCAAACGCTTGGCACATGGACGGACATTGCGAGGTCGCTGCACGAGTTCAGCAAGATCAAGACGGGTCTGCCAGGGGCCTACGATGTCGACACGGGCCCGGTCGACCGTTTTCGCGGCGCGGATCCCTTCTATGAACTCATCAAGCGCAGAGAGGTGCTCGAAAAGGCGTTCAAGGAGCTGCCCCACATCTCGTCTTCGAGCGCGAGTGTCCTGGTGCAGCCGACGGCAGCGGACGTGCGGAACCGCGCTCGCTACGAAGAACTGGGCAGCAGCTCACGGCTGTGACCAAAGCGCAGGCGCAGGCGTTCGGTGCTTTGGGATTCAAGACGGTCGCCGAATTCGACCAGGCTGCAAATGAGTTCCGGCTGTATTTCCGCGCTAACGCTCTCACGATCGCGGAGCGGATGCTGTTCGAATCCGGCCGGGTCCTGAACGACGCGGACGCCCGGTACCAGATCCGGGGCAACAAGGTGACCAGGGACTGCCAGGAGCTGTACGACGAACTCTACTCCTATGGCGGGCCGTCCGCCGATCAGCTGAAGGACGCGCATCCGATCCTTCGCAACCCCGCAGCGCTTCGCGCGGTCAGTCCGGCGAAGAACGTGTGGGAGTTCAGCTGGCGGCTGACCCTGTTCGCGAAGGAGAGACTGCGCGATCTCGGGTTCGTCCAGAACAACCTTCGCCGGGAGCCGGACGTGGTGTTCAGGTGGGAGCCGGTCGTAAGGGCGACCTTCGATGAGCTGGGTCTGGAAGAGGACTCGATCTACGGTTGGGTCATCAGGGAGCAGCGGGGCAAGCCCGGCAGCAGGCTCGGCGAGAAGCTCATCCACTATGGGGTGGAGCTCCTGCTGTTCGCCATCAGCGTCGTGTCCCTTCCGGTCGGCCTGACCATCGGGATCACCAGGGCAATCGGGAAGACGGCCGCTGCAGGGTCCGAGTACGCGGCGGGGACGCGGGAGTTCGAGGCCGGTCTCCGCGAGAGCGCCCCGAACATCGCTCCGGTGATCCTTGCGCCGGTCGAGGAGCTGGGCCCGTACGCCCTGCACGGAGTCTTCTCGTGGCTGAAGGGGCTGCGCGGCGCGGCCCAAGTCGAGAAGCTCGCTGCAGCGGGCGCCGGAACCGAGCGCAAGCTGGAGCAATCGCTCGTGCCTCCGCACGATGCCCCAAACCCGCCTCCCGCACTGCACGTCGAGACCACGCCGCCGGTGACGACCGAGCCTTCCGTCGCACGTCCAGCCGTCGACGTCGAACCGCCGGTCGCGCCGAAGCCCGAGTTGGCGCCGGTGGCGACCGAGCCGCGCAGCATCCAGATCCGCGCTGCGGAGGTTCCCGCGCCCGCGACAGCCGCGGAGCTGACGGCACTCCGGAACACGGAGACGTCGGTTCTGGGGCGAAGAGGGGACCTCGCGCGCGGCGTCGACCGGTTAAAAGTCGAACGCGGGGGTCTGGATGGAGAGGGCGGACTCAGAGGCCAGATCGCCAAGCGAGACAAGTTGCTGGAGGCCGGCACCCTGAGCCAGACCGGCAAAGACAACGTGGGGCGCGAGATCAAGGAGCTGGAGAAGCAGCTGGATGCTAAGGACGCCCAGGTCACGAAGCTCGAAGCCGAGTTGAGCAGCGCGGACGAGGAGCTGGCCTACGTTCGCGATCGCCTCAGGAGCGAGGGTGGGGCGCCCGCAGGACAGCCGCCCCATCTCCCCGCCGGAAGGCTCCGGGAGACCGAAGTCGGAGAAGCCTTCAACCTCGGCCCGAAGAACAATCAGCTGGTGCCGAATCCCGGAGGCGCTGACTTCATTCCGGATTTCGTCGACGGCAACCCGACGAGCCTCGTCTGGGGCAGGCCGTATCACTTTCGCGAGGTCAAGGATTGGGCGGACATGTCGGATACCGGGAATCTCTCAGCAATGCTCGACTACGTGTCGAACTCCCCGGGTTCGCGGCTGACGATCTACTACCGAAGCAACACCTACATGTCCGGCCCGATCACGACGAAGATCGAGGCGTTGAGGCGGTCAGGCAAAGTCGACCTGGTGCCATTCCTCGGGGAATAGTCGCTGAACTTCAGAGGGCTGGCTGAGGCATGGGCGTCCGCCAAGTGTTCGGTGCCAACTTGCGCCGATTTCGGCACGCCAAAGGCCTATCCCAAGAGGGCTTGGCCTATGAGGCCAGCGTGAATCGGACCTACATGAGCAAGCTGGAAAAGGGCGAGACGTTCGTAGGCCTGGAAATAATCGGGAAGCTGGCAAAGGTATTGGAAGTCGAGGCTGCCGAACTTTTGAAGCCACCGCCTGAGAGGGTTCGGAAGAAATCGTCCTAACAATCCCGGCCCAACGGGGGATAGCTTCGCACGTTGCGGTCACTCTCAACGCGGCTTCCGAAGTCCCTTACCGCGCCAGCGTTCCTCGCCGCTGCTCTGGGAAGATTCGCACGAAGCTATCCGCAGTTGCTTCAGTTTGCGGGCTGGGACGTTTCCGCCAAGCGCGCGACGACAAGGGAGAGGTTGTCGTGACCGCCGGCACGGAATGCGCGGCGGCGAGATCACGGACAGCGGTGTTTGGATCAGCGGCTTTGCCCTTGTGGAGGGCGCCGCTGTCCCTCACCTCCTGTCTCGAGACGAACTCGTCCCAGGCGAAAGCGACCCCTGCGCGGGACGCAGGTCGCCAGCGTGACGGCAAGAAACCAATCCGAACGCCAAATGGCGGGATTAGTGACGCATGAATCAATATGCGACGACATTTGGTGTCATGAGGCCGAAGCGAGAGCCGAGGCCGGGCGCGGAGCTGTCCAGGACTGCGGAGAGCCCGGCCTCGGTGTTTTATGAGGACACCGACGATGACCAAGGACCAAAAGATTATCAAAGGAAAGGTGGGCTTGCTGGAGCTCGCCAGACAACTCGGCAATGTGAGCCAGGCCTGCAAAATGCTTGGCTATAGCCGCGACAGCTTCTACCGGTTCAAGGAGCTTTACGATAAAGGCGGCGAGCTGGCGTTGCAGGAAATCTCCCGCAAGAAGCCGATCCTGGCGAACCGGACCGCGCCCGAGATCGAGGCGCGGATCGTTGAGTTTTCGTTGGAGCAGCCGGCCTTCGGCCAGATCCGCGTCGCCAACGAAATGAGGAAGCTTGGCCACGCGATCTCACCAGCCGGGGTGCGCGGCGTCCGGCAGCGCCATGATCTCGAGACGATGAAGAAAAGGCTCAAGGCCTTCCTGCGCGACCTTGGCTTCCAGCGCCTGATTTTGACCGAGGCGCAGGTCGTGGCCTTGGAAAAGGCCAAGACCGAAAAGGAGGCGCACGGCGAATTCGAGAGCGACTGCCCCGGCTATTGCGGCGCCCAGGACACCTTCTACGTCGGCAATATGAAAGGAGTTGGCCGCATCTAGGAGGTGAAGCTCTCACGCGTGCTGACCGACCGCGGCACCGAATATTGCGGTAACCCCGAGCCATCACGAGTACGAGCTTTATTCTCGCGATGGAAGATATCGATCATTCCAGGACAAAACGAAGAGCCCACAGACGAACGGAATCTGTGAGCGCTTCCACAAGACGGTCCTCAATGAGTTCTATCGCATCGCCTTCCGCAAGAAGCTCTATGCCTCGATCGGGGAGTTACAAGACGACCTCGACGCATGGGTCAAAAGCTACAACGATGAAAGGCCGCATCAAGGCCGCTGGTGCTATGGCAAGACGCCGATGCAAACATTCCTTGACGCCATACCGATTGCGAGGGAAAAAATGATCGCTGCCTGACCACCATCAGCCAGCCAACTGGCCACCTCCAAAAAGTGCAAAAGTCTGGCAGACTGTGTGGAAAGTC
>QHBR01000423.1 GCA_003244015.1 Hyphomicrobiales bacterium
GGGGCGGGCCATACGTTTTTAAGCGCTTATGATCCTTGGCGACGCCTGGAACATCGACGAAGAATTCCGCCATGTAGCGCAGCTTTTTTGCCTCTATGCGAATTTGGTGGCGGGCGCCGGAAGCAAGCTTTGCGAGGCCCGCGCCTTGTTTCACCAGTTTTCGGCAGCGTTTTCCCAGGCGGGCGCCGGCGTACATTTGTATTGGTTCTTCCGCGATGTTGGAGGACTGCCTTTGCCATCGTCCGTCCTCCATCCACACCGCGAGATCGAGCTGCAAGGTCCGCGCGCGTTCGCCATCCAAGGCTTCGACGACAGCCTGATGCGCGCGAAGACGCTTGGCTTCGCAAGCGCCGGCGAGCTCTGCCGCCCGCATGCTCGCTTGAGCCTCCGGGGCCTGCGGCGGCAAATTCGCCCGCAGGACATCCATGTCCCGCGCCGCGCCAAACAAACAAGCCAGCCACTTCAGTTCGTCGCGAAGTCTTCGATATGCACTATCGAAGACCATGGGTTTAAAAAGCGCCATCGCCGCGCGAAGGCGTCTAATCGCGATGCGTCCTTGGTGAAATGCCTCGACATTGTCGAACTTCTCCAAACTCGGCAGATTCAAATGAAAGTCGTGCAAACAAGTCTGACAAATTTCCTGGAACGCCCGCCGGCACGTCATGTCCTTGGCAAGGCGCGGCTTTGAACTTTTCGCCGCGTAGCCCCAGGCTCCACTGGCAAGTAGATGACCGCGCTCGGCTTTGCATATAAGGCTTGGATGGAGCGGCGCCTGCGCCACAAAGGCGCGGGCAAGGTTGAACAAGGCGGGTCCTTCGCCGCTTTTCAATTCGAGGTCCAGCTCGCGCACGCCAAGCTTTTCTCCATTCGCTTCGATTGCGCCTTCGTCGAAGAAGGCCTCGATCCGGCCAGCGCCCGTTTCGAGCATGAAGGACGTGCGTACGACATCCACTTCGAAGGTGGGTCTCAATGCGCGGCGAATGGAAGGTTTGCTGGCGAGACGCGCGAGGGGGGTATTTTTGATAAGCCCTAGATCGAGCTCGGGCCGGCCGGTTTGCGCTTCCCATTCGTCTCCTTGGATGCGTGAGGACGCAATCCGTTTGACGGTCTGAACATGGCTTTCCCCGATCGCCCGGACCCGTACAGCGAACCCGTGGTTCCAAAGGTCTTGGTTTGGCGTATCGAAATAGATCGTGCGAAGGCGCTGATGGGTCGCCTGCCCTGCACCGGAGGTCGCCGCAACCAAGGCCTTGACTTTGGCTGCGTCTTTCTCCGCGAACGAGAACTTCAGTTCGATCTCCGGTCCCGCCACTATCGGATCCGCCCGCGCTTATGCAAATTGGTTGGCTTCGCGATGGAAGAAAATAGCGCGAGATTTTTTTCATGTCACGCCCTAGGCACAAGACTCATAGTCCGGTAAACGGCGATTGCGGCCTGGAATACCGCGGCCTCGACATGGACGGCGAGGTTGTCGTAGCGGGCAGCGATGCCGCAAAATTAGCGACTTGGCCCGGCACCAGTGACTCGGCGTCCACGGATTGAGTGAACGCGATGGGTTGCACCAAGACCAGCCACGGGCGCGACTATCCAGCCATGGCGAACCGTTGACCCCGCCCAAGGGTGTGAATGTCTGGTTGCGGGCGGAACCGAATGCGCCGCCGGTATCATGATCCCAGCGGCGGATGCAGGCGTTGGCGGCCTTTGTGGTCCACCCACAAGACGCGGACAGGCTGTCAAGCCAAGTTCAAATGCGATTTCCCCCGGATAGCCCGCAATGGCATTGACGCTCGAAACCCACTGTGCGACGACCTGTCGCCACATGAAGGTGCGATCGCGGGCGGTTAGCTCAGTTGGTAGAGCATCTCGTTTACACCGAGAGGGTCGGCGGTTCGAGTCCGTCACCGCCCACCAAAGATATCAACTGGTTAGCAGTCTCTCATTAGGCCGGGTTCGATGGCGGGGAAGCAGGAGGGAAGCAGAAATTAGAAATTCGGGGAAACTTTTCGGCGTTGGCGCCCCCAGCATCTATAGCACGGAGCCCTTTTCAAACCCTTTCGAAAGGCATGGCTTGCCGTCGCAAGTGCACTATAGGGTTTCTCCATACCCACATGAACCGTACGAGTCTCCGGAATTGCCACATAGGCGAATTTTCCGGATTGGGTATCGACTGGCCAATTCCAGGAGCCTCCACCAACGCTTCGGTCAGCGCCGACGCGAACAAAGAGCGCGTTCACCGTGCCCTAGCTGCCGCTGCTACTTCCATTCCCATCACTGGCCCTTTGCGAGTTTCAACCGGCCATTCGTCCCTAGCTCAGCGGTAGCGGCTTTCGAGTGCTTGATCCCCGTGATGCTTCTTTGGTGGATCGGAGTTTGGATAGCCGCAGGATTTTCGGCGAACCGCTGGCTAATGCTCAGTGAACGCCGATCCTTCTCCCGGCACGTCATCCTTCCGATCTTCAAAGTCGCCGACGTACTTCATTATCGCGGCATTAAGCTCGGCATCGGTCATATCCTCATAGGGCGAACGCCGGAGATTGATGTCTTTCGGCAAGATCGAGGCGACAACCTTGAGATAGTCTTGCGGGCGCTCCTCACGAACGCGCGCGATGGTTTCGGCGCCGTTCGCTTGCCAATCCCGGTGATATTTCAATACCATCCCGCGAGTGCAGTAGCCGCAGCGCGGTTACTTTACCTTTTGCGCGTCCGTGCTGTTGGCCGGTGGGCCGTCCAGCGGTTGCCCTTTGCCGTAGGCAGTTTTCTTATATTGATCGCCCTCTTTCGCGATCTTCGTGGTCCAGCCCGTGTTCCACGTGATCACGGCGGTTTTGCCGTCCTCTTTCCAAGTGCCGACCATTCCCTCGCCACGGCTTGCCTTCGCCGCCCCGCCGCCCGATAGCGTGATCTCGAAGAGCTGTCCGGCCGTGTCCTTCACCTTCCACACTCCTTCGAAGCCGCTTGCGGCAAGGCTGGAAAAAGTTATCATGGCAATCGCGAAGACCGCTGCCAGGACGGTGGTTGTCGCTTTCCCGATCGTGTGCATGGATTGAACCTCTAAAAAATCAGCGTTTCAAAGCCCGTTGGTTACAACGTCCGTGCTTTGTCCGAAGTTCCCAATGCACACCTTGACCACTATTCCTCGCGCCGGAGTGGTGGGAGCCCACCCAGGACTCACCATGTTCCCACGGGGCTCCGGGAATTGCTGGCCTGAACAATGGATGTAGTCGATTTATCCAGAGTCAAGCGTAGAAGATCCACATAGGCTGCCCCGTTCGTCGATAATAACGCGCTGAATCTTAGGGCATAACCGGCGCAACCGCGCCGCAAATCACCGCTTCGTCCGGGGAATGCGGGTTAAGATATGATCCTGGAGTGGCGCATGCTGCGGTGCCGCCGGCCCGGTTAGCTGGTGCTCGAGTTCCTCCATCGCCGTTCCGAATTTTGTCCAGTCCCCCTGCTGCATTGCCTTTCGGGCCTTCTCGAGCTGCGTTCTCGCCTGCTCCATGGCGGGCGCCCCTGTGGTGGGCGGCTGCAGCGATCCCGCCAGAGGTTGCTTCGGGGCCTCCTCGAGCTGCGTTCCCGCCTGCTCCAAGGCGGCCGGCCGGGGGGCGGGCGGCTGCGGCGATCCCGCCAGAGGTCGCTGCGTACCGAAGAGGTCGTTGAGCGCCTCCTCGAGCGTGGGCTCCATCACGACCTTGTCGCCCGCAACCGCGATGACGCGCTTCAGCTGCGGAAAGTTCGTGCCCACGGCGGTGAGGTACAGTGGCACCACGTACAGGAACGAATTCTCGATCGGAGTGACGATCAGTTTCCCGCGAACGACGCTCGAGCCTTTTTGGTCCCAGAGGGTGAGCTGCTGGGAAATGGTCGTGTTCTGATTGATCATCGCCTCGATCTGGTTTGGTCCGTAAACCAGCTTCTCCTTGGG
>QHBR01000171.1 GCA_003244015.1 Hyphomicrobiales bacterium
TCGATCGCGGTAAAAGGCTCGTCGAGCAGGATAATTGCGGCATCCTGAACGAGGAGCCGCGCGAATAGCATCCGCTGCAATTGACCGCCGGAGAGAGTCGCGATCGCGCGTGCCTCGAAACCCGCAAGCCCGACCTCCGCGATCGCGGCACGGATTTTCGCCGTTTCGCTCCGGGAAATCCCGCCGAACGGGCCGCAACGATTCCACAGCCCCATGGCGACGACATCGAACACTCCGATCGGGAAGCTTTTGTCGATGTCGGCCGCCTGCGGCAGATAGGCGATGTCGCGGGATTTCGAGCGGGGCAGGGCGATCGAGCCCGCAAGCGGCGCAAGAGTTCCCGCGATGCCCTTGAGCAAAGTCGATTTGCCGGCGCCGTTCGGGCCGCAAACCGCGAGCAGCACGCCGCTCTCGACCTCGCCATCGAGGTGATGCACCGCGGGATGGCGATCGTAGCCAAGCGTGAGATCGCTGAAACGGATCGCAATGTCCGTCAAGGAAAGGTCCAAAAATCCGTGCAAAGACCAGTCAAGCCAGCGCCCAAAACACCATTGCCCATAAGCCCGCGATCACAACCATGGCGCCGCCGCATCGCGCGACCGCGGAGAGGCGCAGCAACGAAAATGCCGGCGCGGAGGCAATTTCCACCGGATGCTCGCGGGCAACGCTCATGGCAGTTCCCTATGCCGTCGATACGCGACGAGGTTATAACGTTAACGTCAATGGCTGGCAAGGCCGCGCCCTGGGCTCGGAAGTCATGTTAACCCAAAATCCGCGATGGGATTCTAGGTAACGCGAGCGCGCGGGTCTGAAGGTGGATTTTCAGCCCGTTTTGCGTCGCATGGCGGGCACCGGCGCTTTGTCGAGCCGCGTGGCGGCGTTTCGGCCGCCGGTTCTGGCGCTTCGAGGCGTTTTGCGCGCGGCAATTGATAGCGCAACGGACCGATCGCGAAGGCCGCGATCCTGGCGCCGTCTTGCATGAGCACGACGCCCTCTGGAAACGAGGCCCGTGGTCGCGACCGCCTAACCGGGGCAGTTACCCAACTTCTTTAAATCGAGGCATGGAATTCCCGGATCCTGGGCACGACCTCGTTGCGGAAACGGGAACCGTTGAACACTCCGAAATGACCGACCTTGTCCTGCAGATAGTTCGCCTTCATCGATCGCGGAATGCTGGTGCAGAGCTCCTGGGCGGCGCGGGTCTGACCGATCCCAGAGATGTCGTCGTTTTCGCCTTCCACCGTGAGCAGCCCGACGCGCCGGATCGCGGCGAGATCCACCGGTGCGCCGCGATGCTTCATTTCGCCTTTCGGCAGCGAATGTTTGACAAAGACGGTATCGACCGTCTGCAAATAGAATTCCGCGGGTAGATCCATGACGGAACGGTATTCGTCATAGAATTCACTGTGTTTTCTTGCAGAATCGCCATCGCCACTGACAAGATGGTCGAAAAAATCCAGATTCGCGGTGATGTGGCGATCGATATTCATCGCCATGAACCCCGTGAGTTGCAGAAAGCCCGGATAGACATCCCGTCCGGCCCCGGGATACCCATAGGGAACGCTGCAGATGCAATTTCGCTTGAACCATGCGCTGCCACGCTCCTGCGCCAGAAGATTGACCTTGGTCGGGCTTCGCCGCGTGTCGATCGGACCGCCCATCAGCGTCATCGAAGCCGGAACGTGCGGGCTGTCCCGCGCCTCCATAAGGGCAATGGCCGCGATCAGCGGAACTGCCGGCTGGCAGACCCCGATCGTTTGCACTATTTCGGCGTCATGCCCCTTGCTCAAGGTTTCGCAGATCGCAATGACATAGTCGATGTAATCGTCAAGGTCGAACCGGCCGCTCGAAAGAGGAACCGTCCGGGCATCGGCCCAATCCGTGATATAGACGTCATAGAAGGGGAGAAACGCTTCGACCGTGCCGCGCAGCAGGGTCGCGTGATGGCCCGACAGGGGCGCGACGATCAACAGCTTTTGCCGGGGCTCGGAAGCGCTAGCGTCAAACTGTTTTTCAAAATGGAGAAGCTTGCAAAACGGCCGCTCCCAGATCACCCGCTCCACGATTGGAACGATTTTGCCGCCAACGGCCGTCGTGGCGAGATCGAATGCGGGCTTGTCGTAACGCCTTGTCAACCGCTCGAAAATTTTCGCCGAGGCAACCAGATTCCGGCCGGCGGCGGTATACGAGAGCGGATTGATGGGGCTCTCTATCCATGTCCGCGCGGCATCGGAAACGGCCCGCGCCGGAGCCAAGGCGAAATGGGCCATTTCATGCATTTCATAGGAAAAAGGCGGCATTTTTTCTCAAATCCTTGCCTCTCGTCGCCGGCGGGTAAACAAGACGCCGGCATTTTTGGCCGAAGATATTCTTCCCCGGCTGCAACGCCCACGACCATGTCGCCGGCCGTTGCCAATGGGCGTTGTTAAGCCGTCACGCCGATGTGGGGAGCTGTCTAAGTACAGCACACGCTAGCGCGGCATGTAAAGAATGATTTTCAGAAAATCAACGTATTTGCAAATGAACGTTTTGGCATCCGTGGTTAATTTTTGTGATCGCAAAGATGTTTATTTCGGCATTTGCGGCGATTGAACGTGCTCGCGTTTCGTGCCGGCCGATCGTCGTGTCCCTGAAGCCCCTTGCTTTCGTCTTGTTTGCAAAAAGTTCGACATCTTCGCACAGCGCTCCTTGATTTTCTCAATATGAGGATATTCTTGTTTCAACCAGGACCGGCATGTAACCTGGTTAAGGCAGAGCGTGACCCTTTCTCCCGTTTCGACGAGGCACGCCACTCCAAAATCTTCATGCAGATCGAAATGCCCCGCCTTCAGCGAGGCAATTCCAGTTAGATTCTTGAGTTGAATCCGCATCGCGTCCGCATTTAATCGTTGGGAAGATTGCGTGGATTCCTCAGGTCTAAGTGTCCGTCCGGAGAGATATTTGAATCCTATGCATCACTTGTGATTCAAGGG
>QHBR01000293.1 GCA_003244015.1 Hyphomicrobiales bacterium
AATATTTTTCGAGGTGCCCTCTAAGCAATCTGGGAGAAAGAGGCAAGGGCATCGGCGAACCTATTCAAGCGCAATTACAAACACCCAGGACATCTGTCGCCCCGGCCCATTCGATGTCCGACGCGGCCACGGCCAAAGCCTTCGTTGCACAAAAAAGAGCATCCGAATAATTCCACGCCCCGGCCGATTCGGCTTCAAACAGTCTGCGGAATTCCTCGATCCAGTAGCGGAAACCTGGCGGCGCGGCTTCGGGCGTACCGGCGGAGGCCGCAATGGATCGTGGGAGCGGCGGGGGTGGCGAGATCAGATGCGACGGTGCCGGAGCCCGTTGCCGCGAGGGCACCTCGGTCGCCGCATCGATCCATAGACGGTGCCGCCCGCACCTTTTTCGTGATCCCGCAGCCATCGTGCCAGGTGCTTCCGAAGTTCCTCGGAGAGGTCTTCCCGCCGATCATAGGATTTGAAGAGATAGCGCTTTTCCGCCTCGATCCTCTTTTTGAAGCGAGGACTGGCTTCAGATCGTCACCGGGGTCCCGCATTTGGCGCGGATGGACCTACTTGAATAAAACCCCGATATTGCGCACTTGCCCGCTATTGTAGAGCTCTGTGGCAAGGTTCCACTCTTCCTCCGTCCCAACCATAGCCCCATTGCTGGTCGGCGATCCCCAGCGGTCATGCCAGACGAATACGGCGTAATCGCACTGCGACAGGTCTTTGTTGACCAGCTCCTGCGGCCTACCTACACCACCGAGGGTCTCCTCCCAACCGACCGGATGAAACGTGACGCCGCGTGGCTCCGCGTCGCTTGCCGTATAATCTTCTAGGGCTTTGCGGAAAGCCTTCCGTTCGTCGTCGAGGCCGCCAGGCGTCGCGATGAAGACACGATATTGAGTAATGGATCTCGACATTGAAAAAAGGTGCCGTGCTCGAAAAAATTCAACTCAACTCGGCAGCTAACCTGCGCATGAAGGCGATACAAGCCTCGATCTGCGCGATCTCGATATATTCGTCCGGCTGGTGCGCCTGGCCAATCGAGCCGGGACCACAGACGACCGTGGGCAATTTGGCCAATTGGAACTGACCTGCTTCTGAGGCGAAAGACACGGCGATCGTGCGGTTCGATTGCGCGAGCTTTAGGGCCAAGGTCTCGGCGATCGACCCGCTTTCAGGCTTGAGCCCCGGAACCTCGACCTCCGTCAAGGTTTCGACATAGGCGTCCTTGGCGTAGCGTGTGAGTTTTGGAGTCACGATACGGGCGGTGTAATCCTCAAGCCGCCGGAGCGCCAGGCTCTGCTCAACGCCGGGGAGAGCGCGAAACTCCCAATGGAAGATGCAAAGCCTGGCCATGATATTCCGCGCGGTTCCGCCCTGGATCGTGCCGACATGGACGGTGGCCGCCGGAGGATCGAAGCGTCCGGACGGATCGCCGCTCGCCGCGAGCTCCCCGCCAAAGCGATAGAGTTCGGTGACGAGATCGCAAGCCGCCTCGACGGCGCTCGCGCCGAGACTTGGCTTCGAGGAATGCGCCTCATGGCCATGCACGACGGTGGAGTAACCCGCCACGCTTTTATGGGCATTCGCCACTTGCATCGAAGTGGGCTCGCCGACAAACACGGCCCCGGGACGCGGCAGATCGGCCCTGAACCGCGCGATCGTGTCGAGCGGGCCGCGGCAGGTGGTTTCTTCGTCATAGCTCAGGAGAATATGGATCGGCGAGGCCAAGCGAGCCTGCTGGAATTCCGGAATCATGGCAAGACAGATTGCGTCAAAACCCTTCATGTCGCAGGCGCCGCGGCCATAAACGCGGTCCGCCTCACGGCGCAACTTGAACGGATCGCTTGTCCAGGTCTGGCCTTCCACGGGGACCACATCGGTGTGTCCCGACAAGACGATCCCGCCATCGCGGTTTTCGCCGATGGTCGCGAAAAGCGCCGCCTTGTCGCCAGCGGCGTTGGGGATTTTCACATAGGTTACGCCGAGGGAATTGAGATAATCCTCGATAAAGGCGACAAAGCCGAGGTTGGATTTCGCGCTTTCCGTATCGAAGCCGATCAGACGCTCAAGCAGGTCAAGCGTTGCGTCAATCCTTTCGTCCGGCACGTGGCTCGCTTGCGGCATGATCGGCGGCTTCACCAATCCTAGACGGCCAGGCCGCGCGCGTAAATGCGGCGGCGGGTCAGTTGAGAACGCGCCGCGCGTAAGGAGAATCGAGCGAGAACACGGGAATTTCCGCCTCGAAAACATCGCCCTTTTCGTTCACCATCCGATAGGTCCCTGTCATGATGCCGGATGGCGTCGTCATCGTGGTTCCCGACGTGTAGCGAAAGGTCTCGCCCGGCTTCAAAACCGGCTGTTCGCCGACGACGCCCGCGCCTTTCACTTCCTCGAGCTTGCCGTTGCCATCGGTGATCTTCCAGTGGCGGGCGGTGAGCTGCACGGTCATATTGCCCCGATTGGCGATTTCAACGGTGTAGGCCCACCAGAACGAGGCCTCGTCGGCGTCGGAACGCTCAGGCACGAATTCTGGAAGAACAGTAATCTGGATGCCGTGAGTGACGGTGCTGTACATGGGCGCGATCTGACGTGGCAAGGAGCCGGTCAAGCTGGACGCGACTACTCTAGCACAACCTCATACGCGAGGAAAAGTGCTGGTCCGATGCCGCGGGGCAGCTGGGCGAAGGCGCGCTCCAGGGGTATAGCGCTCCTCTGTCGTAATCCCTTTATTCGAGTCCGGAAGATGGCGATGAAAGGGATTGGCGCCGAATCCGGCCGAAAGCCGAAGCCATTGTTTTCTTGGACTATTTTAAGGATTTTCCGGTATTATGGCGCAACTGCCCAAGCGACATAACTGGCATGATCTCACATCTCCGAAAGGAGGTATGAGGGGCTGTATATTGCTGCAATCTTAATCTGCGGATTGGCTGAAATAAACCAGTCTAACATCCGGGCGAGTTCCTTCTGGCTTAATGGGCATCTCGAAAAATAC
>QHBR01000358.1 GCA_003244015.1 Hyphomicrobiales bacterium
CGAATTCGCCGCCCGGCCCGCGCGCGGCGACCACCGAGATCTCCTTGGAGAAGGGCACGACGGCTTCGAGGATCGCGGGCGCGCCGCCGAGCGTGCGGAAGGTCACGGCGAGATCGGCACCTTCGCGGACCAAGACTTGGCCCTTGCCGTCATAGCCGAAGCGGCGCGTCTTGAGGATCGACGGGCGGCCGATCTGGGCGATGGCACGGGCGAGGGCGCCGGCATCATCGACCCGCGTGTAAGGCGCCGTCTTGACTCCCGCGGCCGTCAAAAACTCTTTCTCGGCGAGGCGGTCCTGGCACACCGCCAGCGCCTCGGGGCCTGGCCGCACAACGCAGGACTCGGCGAGAATCGCGGCGGTGCGAGAGGGGATGTTCTCGAATTCAAAAGTGATAAGCTCGACCGTGCCGGCAAACTCCGCCAATGTCAGCTCGTCCTCGTAGGTAGCGATCGTCCGCGCGCTGGCCACGTCGAATGCCGGGCTTTCGGGACAGGGCGCGTATACATGGGCCTTGAGTCCGAGTTTCGCCGCGGCGAGAGCGAGCATGCGCCCCAATTGCCCGCCGCTAAGAATCCCGATCGTCGCGCCGGGGACAAGTTCGAACGCCACGGCTCAGGCCTCCCGCGAAGGCCGCTCGGCCACCGCCTCGGTTTGCGCGGCGCGCCAGGCGGAAAGCCGCCCTTCGATTGCCGGATCGGCCAGGGCGAGGATCGCGGCGGCGAGAAGCGCCGCGTTGATCGCGCCGGGTTTGCCGATCGCCAAGGTGCCAACCGGGACGCCCGCCGGCATTTGCACTATCGAGAAAAGCGAATCGTGTCCGCCAAGCGCCGTTGATTCGATCGGAACTCCCAGCACCGGAAGCACTGTCATGGCGGCGGTCATGCCCGGCAAGTGAGCGGCGCCGCCGCACCCCGCGATGATGATCTTGAAGCCCGCCGCCTTGGCGCCTTTCGCGAAAGCGACAAGCCGGTCCGGGGTCCGGTGCGCCGAGACGATCCGGGCCGCAAAGCCAATCTTGAGCGTGTCGAGGAGGGCGGCGGCGTGGCGCATCGTCTCCCAATCCGATTCGCTGCCCATGATTATGGCGACGGACGTTTCTACAACGGACAAATGGCGGCCCAAGGCTTCGATCAGCGAAGTTTTGGGCATAAACGAAGGGGGGGCTCGGCGCAAGCCGGGTCAAGGGAAGGCGGGTAGGCTGCCCGGAGTTATCCACGGCCCATCGCTCAGGGAGCCGCTGCCGCAACCGGCATTTTGCGCGCCGCGAGACACGGCAAATCGACGATGATTAGCGAAGGTCGATCGTCTCTTCGACGATATGGTTGAGCGGCGCGTTTTCGGCCGTGAGCGTCATTCGCAGTTTGAGGTCCGTGCCTTCGACCTTGCCTTCGCGAACGACGCGCTCGATCTCCCGTTGCGAGGTGATGCCGACCTCCTTGAGGAATTTGCGCAGAGCGATGTTGAAGCGATCCTCGTCCATTGCGATCCTCCCAAAACGAGTACGGGGCGGGCTTGGTCGCGCATGATAACCGATGCTGGACATAAGCGCCAGATTCGCGCGGATCGTACCAAAAAGTTTCACGTGAAACAATTTGGTACGATTGCCGCTTTTGCGCAACCTCACTTTTGCCGCGCGGGCCGCGCGGTACGAAGCCGGGATTTGGCGCGAGCGAAAGATTGCGGTAGGGTTTACTTTTTGGCGTTTCGTTTTTACCTCGGCACTGCCTCGCCAATTTGGGGCTCCGGGAATGTTCCTGGCAGGCTCTTCGGGAAGGCCTGGCACCCCGACGTAGTCATTCGCTTGTCGGAACACCCGCTGCCGGTCGCGATGTTCAGCGGGATTCGAACGGAATTTGGCTAGTAATTCGAAGGCGCAATGGCGGATCTGGTCAACTCATTCATTTAAAGGCGTTCCTGTGGTCGGTTGGGGCGCTCGAATTCGAGGCCTTCAAGGGCTCGGAAAATGAAGCTGCACTGGATAACCGGCTGCGGCGCTGGTCGGCGCGGAAGGACCTTGGGGAGAGGTCTGCCGAGTCAGCGTTCATCCAAGAGTTTTTTCGCGACACTTGGGGATACGAGCAAACCGGTCAGGCTGGCGCCCAAGCTGGCTCGTTCACGTTATGGCCCCAGTTCCCAATCGCAAGGGCCGGCGAGAAAGGTGGCGTAGGGGTGGCAGACCTCGCCATTGGGTTTTTCGAAAAAGACGACAAGAATCCGGTTCCGCAGGTGTGTGCGAATTCAAGGACATTCGATCCGACCTCGATGCCCTTCAGAAGCGGAAAGGCAACAATCGTTCGCCGGTCCGTCAGTGTCTCGACTACCTAACCTATGCGCGGCGTGGATTTTTCCCTTCGGACCCGATTCTCCCGACCTGGGGGATCGTGACCGATATGAACGAATTCCGCATCTACTGGTTCGACAAGGGACATCACCAATCCCTCCGCTTCACCATTCTCGCGACTGATCTTCTGAAAGGAACGAGCTTAGTGGCGACGAGCGAGTCTGCTCGCTTCGATCGCTTCCTGTTCCGGAAGGTTTTCCATCGCAACACACTGATATCAACTACCGGTCGATCTCCGCTCGTTAGTCTGATTGGACAACAGCGCTTCAGGGATCGGGAACTCGAAAACACGTTCTACAGTGAGTACCAGAAATTTCGCCAACGTCTCTATCTGACCCTGCTCGAACGAAACGGTGACGGCACAACGCGCTTTCCAGGTACGCGCGGGCGTCTCGTTCGCCTTGCTCAGAAAATCCTCGACCGCTGCATCTTCATCTTCTTTTGCGAGGACATGGGGCAGGCTCTCGCCTTCCCGCCGAAGCTGCTTCAGGACTTCCTCATTGATCGCAGCAATGACCCATATATCGATTCGGAGGGTACGACGATTTGGCAGGACATGCTGCATCTGTTCAAGGCAATGAATGAGGGGCGGGCCTTTGGCGGCAAACTGCTCAACCCATTCAACGGCGGCCTCTTTGCTCACGATAACGACCTTGAAAAGCTGCATGTGCCGAATTCGGCTTTCTGCCAGCATATGCAGGGAGCCAACGAAGCGAGTCTCTATTCTTTCAAGGAGACGCTGCTTTATTTATGCGCATCCTACAACTATGCCTCAGATCTCGGCCGAGCGGACGGCAAGCAAGCGTTCGACCGTGATCCATCGAAGAGCCTCGGGCTCTATACGCTCGGGCGCATTTTCGAGCAGTCCATCACAGAGTTGGAAATCCTCGAAGCAGAGGCTGACGGGCGCCCGTCAGTTACAAGGAGAGCAAGCGCAAGCGCGATGGCGTCTATTACACGTCCGAGTGGGTCGTGGAGCGCATCGTCGACGAAACGCTTGGGCCGCGACTTGCCGAGATCAAGAAGGAATGCAGTTGGCCCGCCAAACGGCGATCCGACGCTTGAGGCGCTTGACACGTATTCAACTCGTTTGAAGGAGCTTACCGTACTCGATCCCGCTTGTGGCTCCGGCGCGTTCCTCATCACCGTTCTGCGATATCTCGTCGAAGCGTGGCACGAGGTGCAGGGCTTCGCCGGCAGATTACAAAGGGCCGCGCGGAAAAGGATAGTGACGACGCCCTCATCGCAGATATCCTGAAATCGAACATTTATGGTATCGATATCAATCCCGCCTCGGTCGAAATTGCCCGGCTCGCGCTCTGGCTCCATACCGCACGGGGTGACAAGCCTCTTTCCTCGCTCGACGAGAACATCCGCGAAGGTAACAGCCTTATTGGCAGCGATTTTTACAAGGGGCAAATCGATCTTGCGCTCTATGATGATATACAGAGGGAGCGTCTCAACGCCTTCGATTGGGAGACGGCCTTTCCAATCGTCTTTGCGCGCGGTGGTTTCGACGCGGTGGTGGGCAATCCGCCCTACGTCAAGCTCCAAAATTTCGAACTGTCCATGCCGATATGGCGATGTTTCTGCGCGACGGCCGCGCCGGTGTCGGGGTGAAGCCTTATGCGAGCACCCAGACCGGCAATTTCGATCTCTATCTTCCCTTCATCGAAAAGGGGATCGCTCTCCTCAATGACGAAGGTCGTCTGGGCTACATCGCGCCGAGCCTCTGGACCACAAATGAGTATGGCGAAGGCCTGCGCAAGCTGATCGCAGCGGGCCGCAATCTGGACCGGTGGATCGACTTCAAGGCGTATCAGGTCTTTGAGGAGTCGACGACCTATACGGCGCTTCAGTTCTTCACGAAGAGGCCTAACGACGCAATCCGCGTGGCGGACGCTCCCACGGGCGAAATTCCCGATGATCCTTGGGCCGATGCCGGGCGGGCCTTATCATACGGCCGTGAGGCGTTCGGAGAACGGTGGCTGCTGCTCACCGGTGAGGAACGGGCGCTGATCGACCGGTTCTACGAGCGCTGCAAGCGGCTGGATAATCCGGCTCACACAAAGCAAATCTTCCAAGGCCTGATTACCAGCGCGGACGCGATCTATCATCTCACACGGATTGGACCGGGCCGCTATGTCTGCACGCCGAGCGGCAATAATGCTGCGCCGCCTTACGAGATTGAGGATGCGCTGATGAAGCCGCTCGTTTCGGGCGCCGAGGCGAAAAGGTACGTTGAGCCGATCACGGAGACCTATCTGCTTTTCCCTTATCAACTTGACCCCGGTGGCGTGAGCCTGATCGATACTGCGACGATGCGGGCGCCTATCCAAAGGCTTGGGCCTATCTCACATGCTATCGCGACGATCTTCGACTTCGTGAAGCGCAACGTGATCGCCATGGCAGCGTCACCGAGGCACCTTTCGATGACGCTAAGTGGTATCGGTTCGGTCGTCACCAAAACCTGGATAAGCAGGAGATTGTTAAGCTCGTAGTGCCGCGCCTCGTTGCCGATCTTGCGTGCAGTGTGGACCAGACGGGTTCGGTGTACCTCGATAACGTGGATGTGGGGGGCGTCGTCATTGCGGACGGAGAAGAACCATTCTTCATTGCGGCTATACTCAATTCTCCGGCTGCCAACTTCGTGTTCCGAAGAATCTCGAAGCCCTTTCGAGGCAGCTATCTTTCCGCTAACAAGCAGTTCATCGCGCCATTACCAATTCCGCCCGCCTCGGATGAGGAGCGGACGGCCGTCGCATCGAACGCGAAGTTGCTTCAAGTGCCCACACCGCGCGCCGGGATACGCTCGCAAAGATCGCGCGTCGCCTCTCGACCGCTCGCACGCGCAACAAGCCGGAAACGTGGTTGTTCGCCGGCCTGAAATCGAAGCGAGACTTGGTCGCTGAAGCTCCCGTCAGGCTCGACCTCGAAAAAAAAGAGGAATGGGTTGAGGAGCGGTACAAATCTGACCTTGCAGCTCGATATGACGCGATCTCGGCTCGTGTCTTCCCTGGCGCCTCTCTCTCGGCCGACTTTACAGATGGCAAGCTGTCAGTCTCCATCGCCGGCATAACAATCATAGATCGCATTTTCGTCGATGCGGACGAAGGCGAGTTCATTGTTGCGCAATGGAAGGTTCTGGCATCTACCTTCGCCATTACCGAAAAAACGGACGGCAAGAAGCTATCTAATGCTCTTCGGAAGCTCGTTGTTTCAGACAACCCGGACATCGTGCAGCAAATCATTGCGCTGGAAGCCGAATTGTCGCGATTTGAAACCAATATTTCGTGCCAGGAAGCCGAGATGAACGCCGTCATCAACCGCCTCTATGGGCTTACCGAAGCTGAGGCGCGATTGATCGCGAAAGGATAGAATCTAATCGCGGCTAGACTAGAAGCATTTGCACACTCTACCAATGTCAACTCGCCCATCCTGACCCGCCGCCACCTAGTGGATCGACTCTAACT
>QHBR01000223.1 GCA_003244015.1 Hyphomicrobiales bacterium
CGCCGCTACCTTAGCCTACTGGATCTGAATTAATTGAGTCCGGACCCTAGTGGACCTTGATCATTGTTCTGGGCGTCGACAGGCCGGACGGGCATGCGCATGAGTGGGGAAAATAATCTTTCCTTTGCCTATCGCGTTGCGCCTGAGCACGGCGGCGAGAGGCTCGACCGTTTTCTTGCGGCGGCCGCTTCGGCGGCGAATTTATCGCGCACGAGAGTGAAGAGTTTGATCGAATCGGGCCATGCTTCAATCGACGGCGCGACGGTGAAAGACCCGAGTCTTCTGCTTCGCGCCGGGCAGACCGCTGGCTTGCGACTTCCCCCGCCCGCCGATCCCGCGCCTTTGGGCAAAAATATTGCGCTCGAAATCGTCTTCGAGGACGAATATCTGCTCGTCATCGACAAGCCGGCCGGGCTCGTGGTGCATCCGGCCGCTGGACATGAATCAGGAACGCTCGTCAATGCGCTTCTCGCCCATTGCGGCGCGAGCCTCTCAGGCATCGGTGGCGTGAGAAGGCCTGGAATCGTGCACCGGCTCGACAAGGATACCTCGGGGCTTTTGGTGGTTGCGAAGACGGACGCGGCGCATCAGGGCCTTGCCAAGCTCTTCGCCGATCACGGGAAGACCTTACCGCTCACCCGCGCGTATCTGGCCTTCGTTTGGGGCATCCCGGCGCGGCCTTCCGGCACCATCGACGCGCCGCTCGCCCGTCATGCCACCGCCCGCCAAAAGATCGCCGTCGCGCCAGCCGGGCGCGGCCGCCGTGCGCTGACCCACTGGCGGCTTATCGAGAGCTTTGCTGGAGTAGCAAGCCTTATTTCGTGCAGGCTGGAGACGGGGCGAACCCATCAGATCCGCTCCCACATGGCGCATATCGGTCATCCCGTGCTGGGCGACCCCGTCTATGCAACGGGTTTCAAGAGCAAAACGGCGCGGCTCCTGCCCAAAGCCCAGGCCTGCCTCGCATCTCTCTCCCGGCAAGCCTTGCACGCCGCGGTGCTCGGTTTCCCGCATCCGGTGACGGCCGTCCAACTGCGCTTTACGAGCGCCCTGCCGCCAGACTTGGGAAGACTGCACGACGCACTCGCAGGCGGGGATACGGCGAGACCTGGGCAAGAGATTTGATCGCACCCGGCGGCGCCAGCCTGGCGCAAGGAAACGGCGGTAGGATGCGCATTTCGCGCAAGGTTTCACACTTAATTTACCGGTAATTTACCGCAGGATGTAACGCCACCCCGAAAGCCATCGTAATTTAAGGGTGAGGTAAGAGGCGGCGAGAGTGTCTTGTATCGTACAGCTTGAACCCTATGCGTCGTGTAATATTGCCAATCTTTAATCCGAATGCCTTGTGTAGCCCTCTTTCGGCCACGGTCGCGGCATTCTATATTGTCGAATCGCGTGGCCGGCGTAGGAAGTGGCCAAAGGGGACTCGCTGCCACAGGGGGTCCCTAAGGAGAAGGTGCAATGAGTGCTGCCTTGCCAATGATTTCAGGTGAAAGCGGGCTTGCGCGTTATCTCACTCAAATCCGGCGTTTTCCGATGTTGGAGCCGCAGGAAGAATACATGCTGGCCAAGCGCTGGCGCGAGCATGAGGATCCCGGAGCGGCGCATAAGCTCGTGACCTCGCATCTCAGGCTCGTCGCCAAGATCGCGATGGGCTACCGGGGCTATGGTCTGCCAATCAGCGAAGTCGTCTCGGAAGGCAACGTCGGCCTCATGCAGGCGGTCAAGCGTTTCGAGCCCGATAAGGGATTTCGCTTGGCGACCTATGCCATGTGGTGGATCCGCGCCTCGATTCAAGAGTATATCCTGCGCTCCTGGTCGCTCGTGAAAATGGGAACGACAGCGAGCCAAAAGAAGCTTTTCTTCAATTTGCGGCGGGCGAAGAGCCAAATTTCGGCGCTCGATGACGGCGACATGCGTCCCGACCAAGTCAAGACGATCGCGCGCAGGCTCGGCGTCAGCGAAAAGGACGTCATCGACATGAACCGGCGGATGTCGGGAGATGCCTCGCTGAATTCGCCGTTGCGCGAGGCAAGCGAGGGCGAATGGCAAGATTGGCTTGTCGATGACGCTGCCAGCCAGGAGCACACTCTTGCCGAACGGGAAGAAAGCGGCAATCGCATCGCTGCGCTCCGCAATGCGCTCGGCGTTTTAAACCCGCGCGAGCGGCGCATTTTCGAGGCGCGGCGGCTTGCCGACGAACCGATGACACTCGAGGCGCTGTCCGATGAATTCGACATTTCCCGGGAGCGGGTGCGCCAGATCGAGGTTCGTGCCTTCGAAAAAATTCAGTCCGCCGTGAAAGCCCGGGTCGCCAAGACGGAATCGCTGCCCCCGCCGCGGATCGAAAGCCACGCCGAGCCGCTGTAGCGCGGCCAGGGCGCATGCGCTCCTTTTCCCGCTTACGGGAGGGGAGAAGGTGGCTCTCGTGCAAGCGAGGGCTAGATGAGCATCGCTGTTGGGAGTCAAGCATGATTTGGCTTCCGGGATCGGTCATCGCGCATGAGGGTATTTTCGAGGACGACGCGCGTTCGCATGATGGCGGCTGCGATGCGGGTGGCGATGAAACGTGCCCGTCGCCTCCATAACGACCAGCGCGACATCGTCGGCGGCCACCGCGCGCTTCAACAGCTTCAGACCGTCCTTGTTATTGGCCAGGGTCAGCCTCTGGCCGGCCGGATGGAAATCGACGTCGAGTCTTGCTTTACAGGCGTCGAGTCCGCCGATCTCCTCGCGTGGCGCCGTTCGTGGGCGGTTCCTTGCCTTGCCTGCGGGACTTGCTCCCCTTCATCTGGTCAGGACCAGATGAAGGGCGGACGGGTCGAGCGCATCCACGGTCCACAAACCAAGGGACTTGCGATCCTGCCCGCCCGGCTTTCGGCGGGTGGCCACCCCCGAAGGCCGAATCGAATATCAATCAGATTCTGGCCAATCGTTCATCCAAGGGTCTTTCAGCGCGCTCATGCAGCGCGATACCCAAACCCTCATTCCTGGGAGATCGCTTAGAGTCTGTCCGAGAAGTTGATTATGCATTACAAAGCCGTCTGAGCATTAGAGCGTGTCTCGAATAGGCAGAATCGGAAGCGGATTCCCGAACCGGCCGAATCATGGTTCACCCTGCCGGCTGGAAAGGAGGCCGGCATGGCTTCTGTACCCATATGGATGAGCCGGTCTCCCGACCGCCACCGCTGGTGCTACACTATCACCAACGGTGGGCCCCCCACGCACCGGCGGTATTTCGCCCCTCAGGCCGAGCCGTTTCCGTTGCGGCACGTCATGAGCGTTATTGTCATATCCGTATCCGCCCTCAATCGCATCATGGTCGTTGCGCCCGGCGCGCGACGAGCCGACGGACGCCACCCCGCGCGCCCGGTTGCGCATCGGCGCCGATTTTCTCGCCAACGATACCCGTTTGACGTCCCAACTGCCTTCATTCGGCCGAAGCGAAACACCAACCGCGCAACCTCTGGCGATCCCACAACGCGTCCGCCTCTTCGACCGGTCTGCGCGCCGCAAGCTAATCGCCGGCGCCCCGCGCTTTTCCCATAGCGGCCAGCGACCCGCGGCTTCGTTCAATCCGGCTTATGTAAGGTCCGCTCCCAGGAATCCCAAAATCCCGCCGCCAGGGCGCTTCTCGAAGCCAGGATCTTGTTGGCGCAACGAGCTGCCCCAAAGCGATAATAGGCCGCGCCGGTTCGGCGACCGAGATGCGTGCCCTCGGCAACGGAAGGGCCTGGCTAAGATGGCAAAAAGGTGTTAAAATACGCCCAAAGGGTGTTGCGAGGTGAGGCGCGACGATATTGGAAGCAACATTTGCAAGTAGATTTTGCTACGTGTGGAGGGAACAGCGCCATGAGCAATAACGGTGTAAAGCAAATCGTCATCCGTCATGTTTTCGGCTCCAAGGCCAATCAGATCGAACATATTTCTCTTGCCGGCGTGAACGAAATAACCATCGGCCGCGATCCCAAGTCGAATAGAGCGTTCGACTCGTCGCGCGACGATGTCGTCAGCCGCCGCCATGCCGTGATCCGCGTTGTTCGCGGCGATCGAATCTCACTTCGTCTCCCCGATCTCGGCAGCAACAATGGGACGTTTCACAATGGCGAACGGATCATGGCGGAGATGGCAAGTTGAGAACGCCAACCCTGATCGACCTGAGCGATCGAGATCTCGCTTACGTGAGGCGTTGGGTTCCATCGTCGGGTGGCTATGTCTTTTTGAAGGGCTTCGCTCATGTTGGTGGCCCTGGTAACTTTCCCAACCCGAGCAAAGGGGACACTAAAACGTTTTTCGGGCGAAACGATCAGCTCGAAGTCCGCTTCGCGAACAGCCGCCTGAGCTCCAACGCCATCTTTGAACGTGATTCCAAGGAAAGCGACGCGGCTCTCATCAAAATCGACACGCCGAAACGACTCAAGAAACTGGATATAGCCGACGACGACACCGTGACCGTCGGCGAACCCGTGGTCGCCCTCGGATATCCATCGGTGGCCGAGACGACGAGAGTAATGAGTACCACCATCGACAATTCCCAGGTCAGGACAAACACCGATTTCGTGCCGCTGCCTTTCGTGAGCGAGGGAATT
This sequence comes from Hyphomicrobiales bacterium, assembly GCA_003244015.1. Classification (GTDB taxonomy): domain Bacteria; phylum Pseudomonadota; class Alphaproteobacteria; order Rhizobiales; family Beijerinckiaceae; genus Methylocapsa. The sequence continues at coordinate 4,593 of QHBR01000223.1, forward strand.
GTCGCGCTAGTGGATCGACTCTAA
>QHBR01000250.1 GCA_003244015.1 Hyphomicrobiales bacterium
GTCGCGATGACCGATTGGGCGTGGCCTTTCGAGCGCCGTACGATGGCCTGGATGCGCGCGACCAATTCGTCCTTGTGGAACGGCTTGGTCAAATAATCGTCGGCGCCGAAGCCCAAGCCCTTGACCTTGTCCTCGATCGCGGCGAACCCCGAAAGAATGAGGATCGGTGTCTTGACCTTGGCGACGCGCAAGGTGCGCAGGACCTCATAGCCCGACATATCCGGGAGGTTCAGATCGAGCAAGATGATATCGTAATCGTAAAGCTTGCCAAGATCGATACCCTCCTCGCCGAGATCCGTCGTATAGACATTAAAGCTCTCGGACTTGAGCATCAACTCTATGCTTTGCGCCGTCGCGCTTTCGTCTTCAATCAGTAGAACGCGCATGTGAGGTCCCAGCCTTCCCCCGTCGGTCGCCTTGCCGGCGCGCAAGATCGCTTCAAGTCCCCTGCGGCGGCTGTTCAGGCCGGTTGTCCCGAGATGGGGGCTCGCTACGATTTCCGTAACCTTAACGGGCATTGGTTAACAAAATCATTCCGTCGAAAAGACGCTTCAAACTCGCCGTCGCCTGCCTCGCCACGGTCACGCGGTTGATTCGTTCCGCCGCGTCTTGCCGCAAACCTTGGCGAACGAAGCTTGCGCGACGAAGGACAGATCGTTGGATTTTGATCCCGCGAGGTTCAAAACCCGGCGAGACCGCGGTTGGCGCCGCCGCCGCGCACCCGCCGAATCGAAGCACGCGACAACTATACACGCTGGCCATGGCTCCGAAAGATTTGCGCCGTCTCGCTCACAGGTAACGAATGGGCAACTTTACTGGGGCAGAGTTGAACCGCGCGGGAAAACCCCGCGGGCTAACCGGGCTGGCGCATTTCCCGATCGCATGAGTTCAACCGATCGATAAGGACCCGCGTTATATCCTCGCGTTATATCAATGAGTTGGAGCAGGTCCTTGGCGACAAAATCTGGCCCTTCTTTCAAGGCCTTGTCGGGAGTCCAACCTGCGTCTTGGAGTTGAAATAATGAAGTCGCGGGATACCCTTGCGCGTCTGAGGCGCTTCCAGGTCGACGAAACGCGCCGCCGCGTCGCGCAGATCGAAGCGATGATAGCCGAGTTTTCCAAGATGGCGCGGGAACTCGAGCGTGAAATCGCAACCGAGGAGCAACGGGCCGGCATATCCGATTTATCCCATTTTGCCTACCCTACTTATGCGCGCGCCGCGCGCGCGCGGCGGGACAATCTCCAGCGTTCGGCGGAAGAACTGACGACTCAGCTCGACGAGGCCCGCCTTTTTCTTGACGAAGCGCTCGCCGGCTCCGGCAAAGAGCGGATTCTCGATGGCGGCGGCACGACCCTGCTGGCGGGATAGCCGCCGGAAATCCGGCTCGGCGCTCGCAGTATTGAAGCCTGAACTTTTTTGCTTTTTCTCATGTGAGGCGAACGCATCGGCGATGGTTCCGCATGACCCGCGCAAGTTTCTAGAAGTTACCCCTTGCTATCGGAGCACGCATTGTGCACGGATGCCGCCCGGGCACGGCGGCAGGGGCTCGCATCGCGGCGCGGCCATCCATGTCCTCCGGAGAGCGATGAAGCGCATTCTTGATTTTTTCTGGCCGCTGATAGGCCTCGCCGCGGTTGCTGTTTCGCTCTGGCTTCTCCAGCGGGAGTTCAAAGGCGAAGCTGTTGGGCCGGAGGTCTGGGATTACCTAAAATCGATTTCGCCCGGAAATTATCTGCTAGCGGGCCTATCGACGCTCGTCGCTTATGCGGCGTTGGCTTGGTACGACCGGATCGCGCTGCTCCATCTCGGCGTGAGGAATATCTCCTGGGTCTTTATCTCGCTCTGCTCTTTCACGACCTACGCCCTCTCGCATAATATTGGCGCAACCGTTTTTTCAGGCGGAATGGTCCGCTATCGCGCCTACCATTCGAAAGGGCTGAGCGCGGCACAAGTCGCGGTTCTTGTTGCCGTCTGCTCGTTGACGTTCCTCCTTGGCACCGTGCTACTCGGCGGCCTCATCTCGGTTTTGGAGCCGGAGCAATTAAGCCGCTTCCGCGGCATGCTGCCGGAAAATTTGCGGTTTCTCACCGATCCAACGACCGCCCGGCTGGTGGGTGTGGTTTTCCTCAGCGGCGTCGCCGTCTATGTGATTGGTTCCGTCTTCAGATTTAGGCCCCTAATAATCAGAGGTTTCCAGCTGGACTATCCGAAATCGGAAATCACCGCGAGGCAGCTGCTGGCGGCGCCCCTCGAAATCCTCGGAGCCGCTGGAATAATCTATTTCGTTTTGCCGGAGGCCGGCAATCCTGGCTATTTCATCGTGCTCGGGGTATTCCTTGCCTCGTTTGGCGCCGCGCTCTGGTCCAGTGCGCCAGGCGGCTTGGGCGTTTTCGAATGGTTCTTCATCAGCGCGATGCCGGAGATGCCAAAATCTCAGGTGCTGGCGGCTTTGCTGGTCTTCCGGCTTGCGTACCTGCTGATTCCCCTTTTCCTGTCGATTTTCGTGATCATCATTTTCGAACGCAACCGGCTTAAGGAAGTGCTACACCACAAGAACGGCCATCCCGCGCCGGGCTTGGAGGTAAAGCCAACGGCCGGCCGCAAGCGGGCGAGCCTCCCTTAAAGCGTTTCCGGAAAAGCCGTCGCCTCGCCAAATTTTGGCACCACGCCACCGGCCCGTTTGAGCGGACACCCGAAATTGCTCCCCGAAGGCTGAGTGTGCGCCGGCGCTACCAACGCACAGGGCACAACGGATGATGATCTCCCGGTCGCGATGGCGGCGCTTGGAGAGTTCATCGCGCGACGGAATCGAAGTTGTCACGCAGGATGCCCGAACCGCCACCGCTTGGTCTCATCCGCCCTAACCAACGCATCATCTCACTGGTGATCTCCGACCATTCGCAAAGACTGTTGTAGGAATTCTGTCAAAGATTTTGATAAACCGATATGCTCACCGACCACAGGAATAAGCAAAGCGACGTTACTATACCCAGATTCCATAACTAAGCGAAAAAGGGGTTGACGG
>QHBR01000270.1 GCA_003244015.1 Hyphomicrobiales bacterium
CGAATGAATCAGACCACTAGCGCGGGATGTTCTTATACGGAAGCATATCCTGTTGGAGAGATAGTTTTCGCATTCTCTGGGTGAGAAGTGGTCGAGGAGGGTACCTGCACGCTGCCATGTGTTTTCGACGGTTCGCTCGCCAGCCTTTCGCAGCAGGTGCTTGAGCTTTGGGAAGACTTGCTCGATCGGATTAAGGTCGGGGCTGTAGGGCGGCAAGAAGAAAATGCGCGCCCCGGCGGCTCGGATGGCGGCGCGCACGGCGCGTCCTTTGCGAGAACCGAGCGGAGCACGCCAGACGCCCCTGACGGGCGCAGAGTGTCGAGCACGACGATGTCGCCCGGCTCGCGTGTCGGGACCAGAACTTCGGTGACGTAGAGACGGAACAGCTCGCCATTGATCGGCCCGTCGAGGACGCAAGGCGCGTCGATGCGGTCATGGCGCAGCGCGGCGAGGAAGGTCATGGTCTTCCAATGCCCGTACGGGACCAGCGCCTTTAGCCGCTGGCCGCGCGGCCCCCAGCCCCTGAGTGGTGCCATGTTGGTTTTGATGTAAAACTTTGGATTTGATTCATCGGTCAATGTCAGATTTCGTCATTCCAAGCATGATCGGCGAGACGGGCTCGATCCAGTCAAGGACGCGCGCCTTTTTTAGCAAGTCCGGTATACCGGACTTGCCTGAATGCCCGCGCCGGCCCAGCTTGTGCCGTAGCCCGTTGCTTGCGACGGGCGTTCATCCGAACGCCCTATGGCATCCTTGACAGGTTCGACCCGCTCGCCAAACTCGCCGCCAGAGATGAATGGCAAGTTGCGAATTCCCGCGCCGGTGCCCGAAATCTCAAACCCCAATTCTGAATAGGCTTTCGTCGTCCATGCTGGCCTCGCTTCCCCAGCATGAAACTTGAACATCGAGCCCGATTTGGAATCCAGCGATTCCGCCAAATCACATCCCGCTCTAATCATCCGGAAACCGTATGAGGCAACTATACGGCAGGCCGGTGTTCACCGATTCAATGGGATTATTGCCTTCGAGGCGCTGCGGCTCAATTTCGGTGAAGCGGCGGCCGAACAATTTCTTATTGTTGATGATAATCTCAATGATAGCCGCTCCTGCGCGGCCGGCGTCCAGCGCGATAAAGTGCAAATTCTCCGTTAGGCAACCGGAGCAAAAAAAACCCGGCGCGACAAGCTATGCACCGTCATCGGCCAGCATGGCGGCGATTTCCGCCTCGCACACGAGCACGCCGTCCACCAAGGCGCGGCCCTTGTACCACCACATGGTGCGGCGCCGGTTGGTCTTGGTCATATGAAACTCGACCCGGTCGCCCGGCATGACCGGCTTGCGAAACCTGGCCTTGTCGATCCTCGTGAAATAAACAAGCGGCGGCTTTCGGCCGGGCGAATGCGCGTTGATGCACAAAACCCCGGCGGTCTGGGCCATGCCCTCGATCAGAAGAACCCCGGGCATGACCGGGCGCTCCGGGAAATGCCCCTGGAATTGCGGCTCGTTGATGCTGACATTCTTGATGCCGATGCCGGATTCGTCGCCCCGCGCCTCGATCACGCGATCGATCATCAAAAATGGATAGCGGTGCGGCAGGGATTTCAACAACCGCAGAATGTCGAACGTTTCGATCGTTGCAGGCTCCGCCTCGTGCATAATATCCGCTCTCCCCGGCGCCAAATAGCTGCCCGATCGTTCACGCGGCGCTCCGCACGGCGCCAACGGCGGCTTTTTTCAAAGCGATAGCGGAAATTCTCGAAGCGTGCCATCGCTCGTCGGCGCCCTATCGTGAAAGGGCGTTAGGTTGTAAGAAGGAGTTTAATCCCTTGCGGCTTTTCAATATTCGCTTGGCCGCAGCCGCGCCTTTGTTGGCCACGCTCATGCGCGCCGCCGGGTCTCAAATATGAACCTCTCCGCGTCTTTCGTCGCGCGTCCGGTGGCGACTACGCTCCTTACCCTTGGGATCGCGCTTGCCGGGTGCCTTGCGTTTCTGAAACTGCCGGTCTCGCCGCTTCCGCAAGTCGATTTTCCAGTGATCCTGGTGCAGGCGCAGCTTCCCGGCGCGAGTCCGGAGACCGTGGCATCGAGCTTGGCAGGCCCGCTCGAACGCCACCTCGGCCAGATCGCCCATGTCAACGAAATGACCTCTGCGAGCAGCCTCGGGTCAACCCGTATTATCCTCCAATTCGACATCGGCCGCGACATCGACGGCGCCGCGCGCGACGTCCAGGCGGCAATCAACGCAGCGGGCGCCGATCTGCCAACGAATCTGCCCACCAATCCGACCTATCGCAAGATCAATCCCGCCGACGCGCCGATCCTTATCCTCACCATGACGTCGAAGACCAAGTCGCGCGGTCAGATGTATGACCTCGCCAGCAATATCCTCCAGCAAAGGCTCTCCCAGCTCGAAGGCATCGGTCAAGTTTTCATTTTCGGCGGTGCCTTGCCCGCGGTGCGCATCGAGCTCAACCCGCACGCCTTGGCCAAATACGGCATCGGGCTTGAGGACGTGCGCGCGGCGCTTGGTTCCGCCAATGCCAATAGTCCGAAGGGCGCGATCGAAGACGGCGAACGCCACCTCCAGATCTATACCAACGATCAAGCGACCCGGGCCGCCGATTATACGCCTCTCGTCATTGCCTATCGCAATGGCGCTCCGGTGCGGCTCGCCGATGTCGCCGGGATCCTCGACTCGGTGGAGGATATCCGCAACGTGGGCCTTTCCGACGGCCGGGAGGCCGTTTTCGCGGTGATTTTCCGTCAGCCCGGCGCCAATATCATCGACACGGTCGAGCGCGTGAAGGCCGAATTGCCGCACCTCCAAGCGGCGATGCCGAGCGATATCGAATTCCTGCCCGCCTCCGATCGCAGCATTACGATCCGCGCCTCGTTGCATGACACCGAATGGACCTTGGCCATCGCGATTTTCTTGGTCACGCTGATTGTCTTCTTGTTCCTGCGCGATGTTCGCGCCGCGATCATTCCAAGCGTCGCCGTGCTGGTTTCGATCGTCGGCACTTTCGGCGCGATGTATCTCCTGAACTTCAGCTTGAATAATCTGTCGCTGATGGCGCTCACCATCGCGACCGGCTTCGTGGTCGACGATGCGATCGTGGTTTTGGAAAACATCTCGCGCCACGCCGGCGCGGGCAGGGGGCGCCTCGAGGCGGCGCTGACCGGCGCGCGGGAAGTTGGATTTACCGTGTTGTCGATCAGCCTTTCGCTGATCGCGGTGTTCCTTCCGATTCTTCTGATGGGCGGGATTGTCGGCCGCCTGTTTCGCGAATTCGCGCTCACTCTTTCGCTCGCCATCCTCATCTCGCTCGCGTTATCCTTGACCTTGACGCCGACGATGTGCGCGCTGTTTCTGAAGCCCCGCGTGCCTGCCGGGGCGCGTGCGCGCGGTTTCGATCCGTTCGCCAAAGTCCTGCAGGGCTACGAGCGAACGCTCGGCTGGGCACTGCGCCATGGCATCCTGGTGATGGTCGTTTTGTTTTCGACTGTTGGCCTCAACTTCGTCCTGTTCAAGATCGTGCCGAAGGGCTTCTTTCCGCAGCAGGACACCGGCCGTTTGTTCGGCTCCATTCAGGCCGACCAGGCGATCTCGTTCCAGGCGATGCGTCTAAAACTCGCGCAGCTTCAGGCGATCGTGCAAGCCGACCCGGCGATTGCCAGCGTCAAGGGCTACACCGGCTCGGGTTCGGGGACCAATTCCGGCTCGGTCTATATCGACCTGAAGCCAAAGTCCCAACGCAGCGAGACGGCGGACGAGGTGATCGCCCGCCTGCGCGTTAACCTCACGCAGGTGCCGGGTGCGCGTCTTTATCTGCAATCGGTGCAGGATATCCGCATGGGCGGCCGGGCGAGCAATGCCCTATACCAATTCACCTTGCAGAGCGAGAGCACGAGCGAACTCTATGCCTTCGTGTCGCGTCTCGTCGAGGCCTTGCAAAACAGTTCCGTGCTCGTGGATGTCAATTCCGATCAGCAGCAGACCGGCTTGGAGACGGATATCGACATCGATCGCGATACGGCGTTCCGTCTCGGCCTCACCGTACGTCAGATCGACAATACGCTTTATGACGCGTTCGGGCAGCGCCAGGTCTCGACCATTTACAGTGCTGTCAATCAATATCACGTAGTGATGGAAGTCGACCCGCGCTATTGGCAAGATCCGTCAATCCTGAAGGAACTCTATGTCAGCACTTCGGGCGCGAGCCCAAGCGGCACGGCGATCAGCAATGCCGTGGCGGGAACGGTCACGCGGAACCTTGCCCCGCTAGGGCCGCGGTCATCGAGCCTCAATTCCAGCGCGGCCGCGAATACCGAAGGAGCCGCGGCGCGCAACGCCCAAACCAATGCGCTCGCCAACACCGGCAAACAGGGCACTTCCGCCGGTGCGGCCGTCAGCACAACGACGGAACCAATGGTTCCGCTCGCCGCCTTCAGCCATTTTCGGCCGGGCCCCACGCCCTTGGCGGTCAACCACCAGGGCCTGCTTGTGGCGAGCACGATTTCATACAATCTCGCGCCCGGCGCATCGCTCAGCGATGCGGCCACGGAAATCCAGGCGGCGATGAAGGCGCTCCACGCCCCGGCCACGATCCACGGCAGCCTGCAAGGAACCGCCCGTCTTTTCGAAGAGTCTTTGTCGAATGAGCTCTTGTTAATCGTAGCCGCGCTCGCCACGGTCTATATCGTTCTCGGCATTCTTTACGAAAGCTTCATCCATCCAATTACCATTCTCTCGACCTTGTTTTCAGCCGGCGTCGGCGCAGTCCTCGCGCTTTTGCTGTTTCACACCGAGTTCAGCATCATTGCGATGATCGGGGTGATTTTGCTGATTGGCATCGTCAAGAAAAACGCGATTGTGATGATCGATTTCGCACTCGAAGCGGAACGCTCGGACGG
>QHBR01000070.1 GCA_003244015.1 Hyphomicrobiales bacterium
AAGTCACCGGACAGACTCTTAGACATAGCCAGAAGAAGTGCCCCGGAACATAGCCAATTAAGTTACCTCCAGAATCTGTTCTAATAAAAGGGAGTGTTAGCCATGGGTATAGATCGTTCTGACTTTGCAGAAGAATGTGTCGACGGTGCCGTCTATTGCGGGATATTTGCGTACTTGCACTATCTCCTTGCAGTTGCCCAGCTGCGCTCGAAAATTTCCGACACCAATCAGGGTGAAGAGATCGGCCCGTTTCGGCTAATTCAAAAGGATTGGGATGCTTTCCGCAGCGACGCCGATTTTGAATTTAATTTTCTTTCAAGCGACATCAATATTTGGCGAATGCAATGCCATGTAGTCCCGTTGGTGGTCTATCGGGCGGAGCAGAGATTGTTCAACAAGCTCAACCGCACCCCAAGTGCGGTCGAGCTCTACCAGGAGCAATGGCCACAAAGTCAGCAAGCGACGCTCGTCAACGATCTAAGAGACGCCCTAGCAAGTACAGAGACATTACTTCTTCCCGCCGCAAAGGCTTTTTTCGGAGACGATATTCCAGTTGTCGTGACCCTGATCCTGCAGTCCCTCCACAAAATCCTCCATCAGGTGCTATCGATTTTACGCGGGTACCCGGTGGCAACCAAGGGAAACAACTTGCGCACGAAATTTTGGACGACTTTGGGCAGGCTGGATTCGCGTTTCATCAGCAAGTCGCTGCTTTAGCCAATGCAATTGCCGAGTCGAGTCTCAATCCGAACGCCCACGCCACAAAGGGCGAAGATAGTTTTGGATTGTTTCAACTTAACCGAAGAGGCGGTCTTGGCGCTGGTCATGCTCCGAGTGAACTCCTCAATCCCGGCAGTAACATCGCGATTGTCATCAAAGCAGCGAAACAATCCAAGGCCTTTTTACGGGCCGCTTCACTGGACGATGCGGTCAGTGCGTTCGTAAAGGATGTGGAGCGTCCTAGCGACAAGCCGGGTCAGATTCGTGTCCGCGTGAACATTGCCCATAAGCTAGTCGCTACCAGGGGAGTAGCATAGAACACGAACATCGTTGCGTAAAATTTGCAATTGTCGTGTTTTTTTGGCCCGGGCTCCCCGCCATTGCGTGGGAATCCGGTGAAAAACTCAAGCGATGGGCGATCACGAGTCTTCCGCCGCGATGACGTGAAAAAAACTTCCCGACACTTTTCCGCGCCGGTTGCCTTCCGCTTGCGCGGCCCCCCCATGCGCATCTTGGACAAAGGCGAAAGGCGGGTCGCCCTCGCTCTTCGCCTCAATCGTGGCATAATGAAATTCATGGCCGCGCAGAGGAGAACCCTTCGCACCCAACGGGTGCGCCCCGGCAAGGCAGGCCTGCCGGTAGCCGAGATGCAGCTTGCGTTTGGCAAAACTGAACGACGCGCCAAGGAGGCCAGCCATGCGATGGGGATGGCCCGCTTGATCGGTCAGGCTTCGCCCCAAAACCATGTAGCCGCCGCATTCGCCGTGGATGGGCCGCGTTTCCGCGAACCGGCGCAAGCCGTCGAGAAATCGCGCCGCCCCCGCGATAAGCCCCGCGTGAAGTTCGGGATAGCCGCCCGGCAGCCAGCAAAGATCGCAGTGGTCAGGCGGCGGCTCATTGGCGAGCGGCGAAAAGAAAGCGATGTCCGCGCCAGAATTTCGCCAGCCCGCCAGAATATGCGGATAAAGAAACGAGAACGCTACATCCCTCGCGATCGCGATGCGCTGCGCTGGCGGCGGCAAGGCGGGCGATCCGGCGCAAGCCAAACCCGGGGACGCGCGGGCACAAGACAAAATGGCGCCGGTATCGGCATGTTCCTCGATAAACGCTGCGATCCTGTCGAGCAGCCCATCGAGCCCCGCCGTTTCGGTCGCCTGCACGAGGCCGAGATGGCGTTCCGGCAGACTGATTTTTTCGTCGCGCGGCAAGGCCCCCAAAACCGGGATTCCGAGCGCCTCGATGGAATCGCTCACGAGGTGGCGATGACGCAGGCTGGCCACCCGGTTCAAGACCACCCCGGCGATTTTTATGCGCGGGTCGAAGCTGGCGCAGCCCTGCACAATGGCCGCCGCGGTTTGCGATTGTCCGGTGGCGTCGATCACAAGCAGGACCGGCCAGCCGAGCGCCGCCGCGACATCGGCGGTTGAGCCGGTCCGGCCAGGCTCTCCCGGCACGCCGTCGAAAAGCCCCATAACGCCTTCGCAGAGGATCAGCTCGCAAGCCTCGCCAGCGGCAACCGCCAGCGCGCCGAGCAGCGCCGGAGACATCGCCCAACTGTCGAGATTAAAACTTGGCTTGCCCGTCGCGGCGGCATGAAATGCCGGGTCGATATAATCCGGCCCGCATTTGGCGCCGGCCACAGTGAGGCCCGCGTTCCGGTAAGAGCGCATGAGCCCAAGGGCCAACATGGTCTTGCCGCTGCCCGAGCGCGGCGCGGCGATGATGAGACCGCGTGCTAGAATATTGCGGTCATGGCCGGCGAGTTTCACGAAAAGGCGTTTCCTTTCCAATGAGCGAAGCGGAGGAGCATCCGTCCCGGAAGGCGAATTTGCGCAAGGGCTGGACGACCGGCGCCTGCGCCGCCGCCGCCACGCGGGCGGCCTATGAGGCGCTCGTTGGCGGCCGTTTTCCCTGTTCCGTGACGATCACCTTGCCGGGCGGCGCGCGGCCGTCTTTTGCGCTGGCCTTCGAGGAGCTTGGCGAGGGGTTCGCGCGCGCGGGAATCATCAAGGACGCGGGCGACGATCCCGACGTGACGCATGGCGCGCTGGTGATCGCGCGCGTGTCCCACGGCCCGCCCGGATCGGGTGTGGCGTTTCACGGCGGAGAGGGAGTAGGGACGGTTACGCGCGCGGGCCTGCCCTTGGCCCCGGGAGAACCGGCGATCAATCCGGCGCCCCGTCGGATGATCATAGCCGCGATCGGCGAGGTGGCTCGCATGTACGGTCTTGTCGGAGACGTGACCGTCGAAATCTCGATTCCAGGAGGCAAAAAAATCGCCGAGCGAACGCTCAACGGGCGGCTCGGCATTGTTGGCGGCCTCTCGATCCTGGGCACGACAGGGATTGTCGTGCCGTTTTCCTGCGCCGCGTGGATCGATACGATTCATCGCGGGATCGATGTCGCCCGCGCGGCCGGGCTTTCCCATATCGCCGGATCGACCGGCGCGACTTCGGAAGCCGCTGTCAAGGCGCTGCATGGGCTGCCGGATGTCGGCCTGATCGAGATGGGCGATTTTGTAGGCGGCATGCTGAAATATCTGCGCGCGCACGACATCGCCAAGGTGACGATAGCCGGCGGCTTCGCCAAAATGATCAAACTCGGCCAAGGCCTTCTCGACCTCCATTCGGGCCGTGGCGAAGTCGATTTTTCCTGGCTCGCGGCGCGCTGCGCGGAAGCCGGCGCCAGCGACGATCTCATCGCTCGTGCGAAAACCGCGAATAGCGCCAGGGAAGTCCTGGACCTCGCCAGCGCGGAAAGCATCGACATCGGGGCTGCGGTCGCGGAGGCCGCGTGGCGCACGGCGGCGAAGGTTCTGCGCAGCAGCGGCATCGCGCTTGAGATCGCGGTTTTCGACCGCGACGGCCATCTTCTCGCGCGAACGCCGTTTTTGCCGGTTCATTGCGGTTTGCCCCGGAAACGGCGCTGGTAGTCTTTGTCATAGAGCGCGCTTGGGCGAAAATCGCCGCGCGCCAAAACTTGCCCGACGAGGATCAGCGCGGTGCGCTCCATTGGCGCCTCCGCGACCATTCCCGCGATGGTCGCGAGCGTCCCCCGGAGAATCCTTTGATCCGGCCAGGAAGCGCGAAACACGATCGCCGCCGGGCAACCGGCGCCATAATGCGGCATCAATTCGGCCGCGATCCGCTCGATCGCATGGATCGAGAGATGAATGGCGAGCGTCGTCCGCGTGGTGGCGAAAGTTGCGAGCTTTTCATGTTCCGGCATCGCGGAGGCGCGTCCCTGGGTGCGCGTCAGAACCAGGGATTGCGCCATTTCCGGCAGAGTGAGTTCAACTCCCAAGGCGGCGGCAGCAGCCGCGAAAGCCGGAACGCCCGGCGTGATCGTATAGGGAATGGAGAGCTGTTCGAGCGCTTGAATTTGTTCGCCCAACGCGCTCCAAATCGAAACGTCGCCCGAATGGAGGCGCGCGACATCCTCATTCTCGCGATGCGCGCGCAAAAATTCGGCGCCGATCTCGTCGAGGCTCATCGGGGCCGTATCGACGATGCGGGCGCCCTTGGGACAATGTTCGAGCAAGGCCTGCGGCACAAGCGAGCCCGCGTAGAGGCAAACCGGCGAACGCGCGATGAAATCGCGTCCGCGCAAGGTGATGAGATCGGGAGCGCCAGGCCCCGCGCCTATGAAGTGAACGGTCATGGCTCTTGTCTGCCCACGATCGCGCAGCTTGCACCCCCGTCGCTTATGCGCGCCACGAGCAGGACGGACGAGGGCCCGGCACCGGCAAGTGCTGCGGCCTCCGCGATCGATGGAAGTCCGAACATCGCCATCACTCTTGGCGAGTTCGTGGCGGTGCGTAAAGAGGCTTGCCGCAAAATTTGCGTGTCGAGAAAGACGAGCGGCAGGCCAAGCGCTTGTGCCACGCCAGCGAGGGCCGCCTCGTTGTTTTTGGCCTCGTGCTTGAAGAGGCGCGCTTGCATGCCCGCGCAGGACGCCGCCGCGATGGCGCGTTCGACGAGGGCCAGGATGGCCTCGCTGGAGCAGTCTCTTTTGCAGCCTATACCGATCGCGACGACCGCGGCTTCGCGATCGCTTAAATCAGTTGGGCGCATCGGGCCAATGTCTCCTTACACCAGAAACGCCCTTCGCGAGGGGTTGGCTTGTTCAATAAGTTTTATATGGCAAAAACTTGCCTGACATGACGACTTTTACGCGGTCACCCTTGGGATCAGCCTCGCGGCTGATATCCAGCGCGAAATCGATCGCGCTCATGATGCCGTCACCGAATTCTTCATGGATCAATTCCTTGATTGTGGTGCCATAGACGGCGACAATCTCATACCACCGGTAGATCAGAGGATCGGTTATGGAACCGAGGTTGGCAGAGACCCTTTGTAAGGCGCGATCTGGAGCCAAGCGACCGCCTCGCCGGATAGTCCGAAGATGGCACCGGTTTTCTCCGCTTGCTCCTTGGTAAACGCCATCTGGCCCAGGCAGCCGGCGGTTGTCCATTCCTTGCTCTGCCCGATCTCCGCCGCAACCTCCGCCCATTTAATGTTCTTCTCAACCTTGGCGGCGCGAATCATGTCTGTCACTTCATTGCGGCCGGTGATCATGGAAAACTCCGTGAATGGAATGGGGTTGCGCTAATCCTACAGCGAGCCATCGCGGTTTCCAAAGCGTTGTGATCCGGGACAAGCCGTGCGTCACGCCCGAGAGGGCGGATGAGCATGCGCATTTTTTGACATGGAGGGCCAGGTTCTGTATCACGTGACGTAAAATAATTGCTCACATTCCTTTGTTGGGAGCGAGATGGGAGCCGTGGCCTGGCAGCCTGCGGTAAGACGTGGCGGGGTACGGAGTTCAGATTTGGCGCGGACGCAATGTTGCGAGTGGGTTTATCCTTTTGAAATCTGTTTTTATGGGTGGTAGACGAAAGGACGGTCATAGGGCGCTCGAAAATCGGCGAAGTGATACGCCAGGCCAATGATGCGGCGTCGCCGGCCGCCCTGCGCCGTGGAAGCAGGGATCAGGATTTTATCCTCCCGCTCCCTAAGGCGTTCAGGCATTTTCGCCCCGGGAAAGCGAGCGCCGCGGCGGGTGTGACGTTCCGCGACCTTCCTGCGACGAATTGTAAGCGGAAAACTGGTGCTGCGAGAGAGGATTGAACTCTCGGCCTCTCCCTTACCAAGGGAGTGCTCTACCACTGAGCTACCGCAGCTGTCCAACTTCATAAATCACCGTATCTCATAGTGTCTCAAAATCACCAGAAAACCCTTTGTTTTCCTCACTTTCTTGTCGTATAATGGCTCATAGATAATCGCCACAGTCCAACCGATTTCAGAGCTAAAAAGTGCCAATTTGCCGATTTACCGACCTCTCGCTTCGCGCCCTCAAAGAGGGAATATATTTCGACGACCGCCACGCCCTCCTTCGGCATCCGAATTGGGAAGCGCCGCAAAACTTGGCTTGTCGTCAAAGACCAGACCCGCACCAAAATCCGACTTGGGCATTTTCCTAGCATGAGTTTGGCCGACGCGCGGAAAAAAGCGATGGTGGAACTTGGAACATCGGGAATCCCGAGGGAAGCTCAAACACCCGCATTTCCCGAAGCGCGGATCGAATATCTAGCCCAAGGCAAATGGCGGGACAATTCACGTAAGCAAGTCACCCGCCAACTTATGCGCTTCACATGGACGAAATCCCTCGACCAAATCACGCACCAAGACATCGCTCACGCTCTAGCTCAAATCACAAAACCCAGCGATGCTTGGCACGCTCACAAAGATTTACGCGCTTTCTTTAATTCCTGCGTCCCACGCTATATTCAATCTTCCCCTATCAATGGCATTAAACCCCCTTCACGATACATTCCCCGACAACGATTTCTCAATGAAACCGAAGTCCGCGCTATCTGGCAGTGGGCGCGTCTTACTTACGATACCCTTCTCGAAGCAAAACAAGCGATCAACTATCTTGAAACCCAATTTCGCAATCTCAAAGATCATCTCGAAGACGCCGAACCCGAAAGTCGGTCGCTCGACCTATGACAAACCAGAACGCCGCTGACATTTTTGTAGTCAGCTTCGTTGTAATGATAGCTTCCGTCGCATTCATTGTGTTCGGTATCTATGTCGCTTTGCCATGCGCAATCGTTTTTGGTATCTACAAACTTTTCCAATATCTAACGCGACCCAAGCCACCAACTACCCAAGAATTATACGAGCATGCACAAGTGACCTACTTTCCCAGTGACGCCGACTTCACAAAAAACCTCATGGAAAAACTCCTCGAAGATGACACATGGGATGAATGCCCTACCGATGCCATCCTCGATAACATCATCAATATAAGCAGGCAATTGTATCGAAGTGAAAATCTTGCTCTTACTCCTATCCTAGCCCCAAGAGAAGGCACGCTCGAAGAGGCACGGTATCGCGATCAACTTATCAACCAATCAACACGAGCCACCAATCCACTTGCCATTATCGACCTGATCCAATCCACGCTTATTGCCTCGATCAATGTGTTTATAAAAGCGCTCCCACCAGCAGCTTTTACCGAAGACGAACCAAAATACACTATTCCCCTAAAAGACACCCTCCTCAATCTCCCAAAACTCGTACAAGAAATAACCTATCCATTTTTCCAGCAATCTTTGTACGACGCGGGACTTTTCAAAGGATTGCGTCAACGCCTCATTGCAAATGGTGACGCGGTAAATGAAAAGAAAGTCGTAATGCCCCAGGATTATAAAGGCGACGACATTATCGGGACCTATCTTGGTGGCACGCCACTAGAGCAATTATTCTCCGCTCAAATCCCTATCGTCATTCCCCAAGAAGCCTACTTTGAGGGACAGTGGATAGTCGCTCCGCTAGGTGCCGGAAAAACCCAATTCATCCAATCTCAAATTGTAGACCTACTAGATAAACACGTATCTATCATCGTGATGGACAGCCAAGAGCAGCTCATTGCAAACATTATGCGATTGAGTGCGATAAAAGAGCGCTCGTAGTGATAGACGCAAACGATGTTGAATTCCCAGTAGCTCTCAACATCTTTGACATCGGAATGGGAGACAATCTGTCCCCCCTTGAAAAAGAGCGGACACTAAATGCCGCACTTGAATTGACCATGTTTCTTTTGGATAGCTTGCTCGGCTCTGATCTTACGGGCAAGCAAGCGGTTGTATTCCGCTTCATCATGCAAGCGATATTCGCCATTCCTAATGCGACGATTTACACGCTCGGAGAGTTTCTATCAACAGGCGGCTCGACAAAATACAAGCAATACCTGGACGCACTTGATGGCGCAGCGAAACGCTTCTTTGAGACAGAATTTGATGATAGAGAGTTTGTCAAAACCAAAAAGGAAATCATCCGTCGTCTTTACGGCATACTCGGCATCAACAGTGGGAAAGGATGTTCAACAATCCCCGCTCAAAGTTTGATCTCTTTTCGGAAATGAACGCGGGCAAAGTCATACTGATAAACTCGGCCTACTCACTCCTACAACCGAAAGGCTGCGAAGCGTTCGGCCGCTTTTTCCTTTGCCTAATCGCAATGGCCTCACATCGCAGAGCCACGATGAAAGGGGAAAAAATACCCGTACACATTTTTATAGACGAGATTGAAAACTACCTCGGCACCACTACGGCCGATAGCAATTTTACAGGCATACTTGAGCAGTGCAGAAAACAGAAAGTCGCCATGACTGTGGCGCATCAGTACCTCTCGCAGCTAGGGCAGCGCACAATCGACACCCTCCAAGGCGTAGCGATCAAATGCGCTTCGGCTCTCACCGACCGCGACGCTCACACGATGGCGAGGGGCATGCGAACAAAGCCCGAGTTTTTGGAACAGCAGGCACGCGGATCATTTGCTCTCTTTGTTCGTAACACTACAACACATGCCATATCTATAAAGGTACCTTTCGGCGTGATGGAAGCCATGCCCCGCATGTCTCAATCAGATCAAGAGCGTATCCGCGACACCATGCGTGAGCGCTATTCAGCTAAAACGCACGATGCCCCGGCCGAAGCCGAAGCATCACGCGTCTCCACAAGAAAGCCAGCTGAACCTGCCCCCCTATTATATCACCTGTTGACAACGACCCCACCAATAAAGCAAAAGAATGGTAATATCTATGTACGCACATAGCGATACATACCGGAGATACCACACATCATGTCGCATAGTGTACGTTGCCCTCTTTGATAAACTCTCTAACTAGTGGATCGACTCTAACTT
>QHBR01000401.1 GCA_003244015.1 Hyphomicrobiales bacterium
CATCTCTCCGGACGGACACTTAACAAAGCGTCCGAGGATCACCCCAACCAAGACGATTCCGATGATTAGGACGGTCACGGAACTTCTCCTCGATACCGCGGCGGCTGCTGATAGTGCAACGTTTGGCGATTATTGTCAATACATACCGGCGCTGACCTGCCTCGACTTCCACTTCAAGACAACGCAATGGCTCTCTGTTGCACTGTGGTTTGCGATCCTCACCTGTTGGCTGTTTCGCCGCGCGGGCTCTATAGGCGACCATCCGATCGATTGCGCCCCGCGCAGCCTTAGCTGGTCGAGCTGCCTATTGAGATAGGCCGCCCGCGCGGTCAAGGCCCCGTCGCCAGTGCAACCATTAACGTTTGGGGTAGTTTAGAATCGTCAACCAGAAGGAGTATTCGTCCATGTCCCGTAGACTCATTGGCGCCATGTTGGGCCTCGGCCTCGCTCTGTTTCTAATGCCGCAGGTTTCGCTGGCGGCTCAAAGTTTATAATGGTGCTGAGGAGAACGTCGGCGAAATCAAGGATCTAGTGATTGAAAGGGACAGGCTATACGCATATATTTTATCGGTAGGCGGATTTCTTGACACCTACAAGATCCCTAAGGAACTGCCGGATAGCCGGCTGTACAAGCAATTTGGTAACTCAGTAACAACGACAGTAATCGAGCGTGTTGCAGAACAAATAAAGAACGCGCTACAATCTACTGGTAATGTCATTCCTTTCAGGCCAACCGCACGACCAAACAGAACGCTACGAAAAGCTGCTTAAAGCCGTTGGTGCGCTATCGAAATTGTTTTCGGAATCGCCAGAGCCCTACATTTCTTCTCGCGCTGCCGAGAACATCTTCTGCAAAGCGTTCGTCGCAGACAATCTCTCACGCTCCGACGCATCCGCCGATGCATCCAAGAATGGCGTCGGCTTTGGCATCAAAACCTTTTTACATAAGAACGGCCGGCCGATGGAAAAGGTAGCAGAGTTCAACGGCGACCACGCGCTCTTCGACCAACTCCCCCTCACAGAGAAGATTCAGAAAATTGCTACTCTTCGAAATGAGAGGATCGAGACGACCAAGCGTATTTTTGGCCTGTCAGATTTGACTTACCACTGCGTCACCCGCTCGATCGGTAAAATCACAATATATGAAAGCCCGTTCCTGCCTATCAACATCGACAAGATCGACAATAAGAAGATTCAGTTAAGAGGGAATATTATATCCTTCACGGATGATCGTGAGGACTATTCATTCAACATTCCAAAGAGCACTCTCTACAAGCGCTTTCTGGCGGGCGACAGCGCGCTCGAAATCCCCGTGCGGATCATCACCGATCCCTTTGCTGAGATTGAATCGCTGATCGACCGGGCTGGCCTTATTTTCGCTCCAGAGAAAATCGCCCCCCACGCCTTTCTCCCCTTATATGCAACGGCGCGGGGAGAAAAACGTGTGCCCGAGCGAAGCGGTCTCAACCAATGGAATGCGGGAGGAAGATCGCGGGACTCCAACGAAGTCTATATCCCCATACCGGCTTGGATGCACAGGCACTTTC
Source organism: Hyphomicrobiales bacterium (assembly GCA_003244015.1). Classification (GTDB taxonomy): domain Bacteria; phylum Pseudomonadota; class Alphaproteobacteria; order Rhizobiales; family Beijerinckiaceae; genus Methylocapsa. The sequence goes on from QHBR01000401.1 coordinate 1,548, forward strand.
CGAACTTCTTTCCTCCTAGGGATCAAACTTTCGAGCTGATGTTGCCAGACCGCCACACCATGAATGCGAAGGTATGCCAGGAAAATTCCAAGGCGTTGATGAGCAACCCAAACGCAGCGCTCGGCAAATGGCTTTTGCGTGACGTTCTCAATCTGCAGGAGCGCGAGCTACTGACGTATCAAAAACTCCAAACGATCGGGCTCGATTCCGTGGTCGTCTACAAGATCGACAACGAGCACTATGATATCGATTTCACCAGGATCGGATCATACGAGCGCTTCGAGGCGCTAAACAGCGCAAGTTCGGCGACAGACGATGGTGTAGCCGATGAATCGTGACCAGTAGCCGGGTGTCGATCTTGTACCCACCCTCTCAGTCAGCCAACCAGTCCAAACGCACCGCGACCTGTCGCGACCCGCCGCGACGGAGCGCGACGTGCCCCGACGACGCATCAGGGTTAACAGACATGTTACGTGACAGTCAAACCGCACATCATTTACGGGAGGCAAGGTGATTGTGACGGCGGGAGTTCGGCGCACTCGCCGTAGATGTGAAGAGGGCGGCTGGACATCCGCCGCACCGCCTATGACGACGAATGGAAAGGCCCGTACGGGAGCGAAATAAGCGTGCCTCACGATCGCACGGCAACTCAAAAACGAACTCATCAAGCGCGATGGATGTTCCGCATAGGCACTTCACCCCGTAGCGATACGGGGTTTTTCTTTATCGATCGTACCCAGTCCAGACGCACCGCGCGGCCTGGCCCGACCGGCCGCGACAGAGCGCGACAAGCGCCGACCGCGACGACCCAAAAGAAAAACCGACAAGTTTCTTACCGAGGCTGCCCCTCGCCGCGCTTTCAAGAACCTTCTCACCCAAACGGGTCATATGGCGATTGACTCAATTCGCGTACAATATTAGCGCTTGAGGGGTTTCTCAAATTTATCAACGCCAGAGGAGCGTTATCCTCAAAGTGCGTGCGGCCCTGCCGTTTATTTGGGAGCGGGTATCGATTGGGGAGGGGGGCTCTCGATGTTGCAATTTTTGGCTTGCCTATTACACCGCGCTTCGAATTTCCTGTTGTTTTCGCGGGCATATGCGAAAACCGACGCCGGCTCCGGGCGGGGCGTCTTGTCGCGCTTGAGGTCCAGCTCTTCGATCTTTTTCTTTTGCCTGGCCTGCATGACCCTGGCTCTTACAGATGTCGCCTGGGCGTTCGCAGCGGGAGACCGAGTTGCGCCGGCGGGTTGCGGATCGCTGGCCACCGCGCCAACCGTCCATCTCGTAGACCCATTCCTCTTAGGTCAACCCCTCAGTAAAATTCACCTGGGGCCACTGTATCACGTCCAAAATTGGACGGATGTTCAAGCAAATGGCCTGGTGGCTGATAATACATCCGCAGCAATAGCAGTAGTGCAAACCTTTGACTGCACGAACGACGTGATTCTCACCACGACGAATGGTACGACGCTTCTCCCGTATAGCCCGGATTTTTTAACAATCGCACCGGCGGCAGGAACACAATCCTTGACTATTCCAGCTGCCGATTTGCTTTTGCACAATATCGGCGGGGTGTTCTTCGCCGCCGCATTGGTTCAAGCGCCTGTCGGCGCTCCCGCGCCTTCGTTCACGGATCAGATCGTCGTTACCGCTCAGCAAGGAACCCAAACTGCTACACCCCAGATGATGGACATGGTGCCACCGCCGGTCGTCCTCGTGCACGGGCTTTGGGGCGATCTGACCAGTCTCGGCGGAAAAGACGGAGCAGGCGGAATAGACGGATTGGCTCACTATCTTAAAACCTCACCCCCCTGGCTGACTCATCCCGGTTTGGTGAAGGTGTTATGCTATTCGAAATACTTCGGCTTCGATGCGGTAGCTGATCCTCTTGGCGGGGGCAGCGATCCATGCGAGCAGACTTCCAAGGACGCACTCACGAGCACAATTTATGGGCTGTTCCGTCATCTTAAAAACAAGCATATCATCGGGTATCGCGTTGATGTCGTTGCGCACAGCATGGGCGGTCTTGCAGCCCGAAATTACGCCTCACAAAACTTCTACAGACCTTTGCGCACTCGTAAGCAGGGCCAGTTTCACGAGGTCATCACCCTCGATACGCCGGAACTCGGGTCTCCGCTGGCACATTTTCTTGACAAACATAGCAATTGTTCAGCGCAGGATTTTTCTGTCACGTGGGACATTTTCTGCAAAACTGTATTATCTACGACGGTCGCGCAATGCTTTGCTGGGCAGGGCGACCCGCTCGCCGCGCCCGGCTCCGACCTAACCACCGGGGCCGTGTACTCGCTTTATCCGCACGGACCCGCATTACAGAATCCCAATCTGTCAGGTCCAAATATCGCAGGTGCCAATTGGGATGCCGTAAGCGCCAATGCGCCTTTCAACGGTGCACTCGAAGCTGACCTAAATGGTCTCATCCCGGCGATTTATCCGCAGAATAGCCCCAATTGCCGAGCGCAAGGAATGGCTCCGCTCGTATTCCAAATTCTTGGAGATACGAACGAGGACGCGGTCGTGACGGTTCCCAGCCAGCTCGCGGGGGCACAGGCTAATCATTTCCACACATTTCAAGGTCTTTCCCATATCAAAGGGGTCGCAATTCCCGGCTTTGGCCTATCGAACGATAACGTTTTAGACTGTAAAGATGTAAACCAGTTGGTAGCATGTTGGCTTTCCCGCTCGGGAGATAGTGCTTGTCTAACTGGTGTTCCGGACGCTCCGGTCTGTCTCACACATGCCAGCGTCGCAAAGACGTCGCCTGCGAACAAGAATGCTAGCGTTCCGGCCAGCGTCACGCAGGTCAGTGCCTCAAAGACTGCGTCTGCGCCTAAAAATGCCGTACCCATGCCGACTATCGTGGTGGCTCACCCGCACTCTGTCAATCGCCTGGCCCTTAGCGCGCCGACAGGCCTTGAGTTAGGGACGCCGTTCGATTTGGCAGTAAACACCGGAAGTGACGATCTTCCAGAAATTCATGTGGTGCAAACGGATAAGAATTTCAGTAGAACAGGTTCATCAAGGGAAGTGCCGGTCGCTATATCGCATGTCGATGGGCATACGGTGCATTTGAGTGTGACACCGGAGTTTTTTGGGAATACGGAATTTCAGGTTGCGGCGGCTTACCGTGATGGAGGCGTCGCTTTTAAAGATTTCACCACGACTGTAAATTTGCCGTCTCAGCCGCCGACGCAGTTCCATGCTGATGAATTTTCGGATACGGGAATTCGGATAGTCCTCGATGATAATTCGAGCGTCAGACTCCATCCATGGGCAATCTACGCAAATGTCCCCGGACACGTGTATCTCGACACGCGTTATGTGTCGTACAGTATTGCTCCGGCCGCCGGGCCGCCCGCCGTCAGTCTCGCCCCAAATGGCGTTATCCATGGCCTCCGGCCGGGAACCGCGACGATCATAGGGCGGCTTGGCTCGTTCACCGATCAAGTCCGGGTTGAGGTGGAGGCTGAACAGCAGTAACTTAGCTAGAACACTTTTCCCTCAGATGGACTCATCTGATGGAAAAGAAATCGCTCAGATTTCTAAAGAGACCTCAAAGGCAAGGCCTCAGACAAGTACTTCGGCCACGCCGTAGTTCGTCGAGTGCCCGCATTCGTTGCGCCACGGCGACCGCTTGTTGTTTTGCGCATCGATCGCCCCTAGGGCGATCCGTTAAAGTCCTTGTCACGCGCATCAATGAGCCTTGCGAACGTGGCGTCGGCTTTGTTTCGATCGCGGGCACGATCGACACGAGGACGCCCACGGGCTCATTCATATTCCACATCACGGCCGCCGCGCAAACTCAATGACCGCGAGTGGTGCTTGTGGACGCTCGCGAACTAACGATTGTCGAGATCACTGCGCAATATGGCGTGAGCGCCGCAACGACCTAGCGCCGATTCGCCTTGTGTTACCTGCGTTTCTTTCACTGCATAGCTTCGACCCGATGAATAAAAGTTGCTTCATCTACGCCAGACATTTTATGCATACGCATGTCCTCATAAATTCCTCCAGGGTAGTTGTTATCGCCAGGAACTGTATATGAATAACCCAAAGCTTGCATCAGGGAATTAAAGTTTTGTTCAGTCCCAGCATCAGAATAGCTACATTCCGTATTTCCGTAGGCAGTACTTTCCTCGCAATCACGTACTGAACAAAATCCACTGTTTAAGAAAATTCCTAAAGCTCTTACGTTATCGCATAATGCCACATCGTGGGTTTGTGCTACAACCTCCTCATAACATACTGACTGTAAGTAATCGTATCGATTTATTCGATCCCAGAACCAGTCTCTCGGCGGAATCATATTTTTAAACCAACCTCCTGTTTGAGGTATTCGTATAACATAAGCGCGCGGTGAACTTTTGTCGCAAATTTGTGGAGCATCAAAGCCACGTGCCACATCCGCAAAAAACCAATCTTTGAGATTTGGTTTAGTTACTCCAAGTGGAGGTATAAAAATGTTCGCAATCGGAGCTAGAATGATAAGAACGATTAAAAAAATCGAAACTTTTAAAATTCGATACGGGCTCATTGGATCGGTGAACATACATGATGTCGAAAGCGAACATAATAAGACTACCTTATGATCGTTCGAAGTCAACTGCGAGCGATGCGTGTAGTATCTCTCGTTATCTCTGAATACTAAGCTGCTTTTGTTTAAAGCAATCTATGAAGAGCAAGGAACTATGCGATGCCACGGGTTCGGAACGCCAAATCACCAACACCCCTCATTCACCATCGTTCGGTATGACGTCGCGATTGAATTTCCGTGGGGATATCTGAGCAGCGCATTCGCATGCCCGTGGTACACTGTCCATAATGACATTCGATGAAGCACGACAACAATCGCCCGACCTGTCGCGACATGACGCGACCAGCAACGACAGCGACTATTCCCTATCGATCGACGAGGCGGCAATGCTCTACGAGCATGCTGGTCATCCGCGCACGCCGCGTAGCATTCAGCGCTATTGCGCCAAAGGTCATCTCGATTGTCGCCGCATCGAAACGGCGATCGGTGAAAAATATTTGATCACCTCCGCGTCCGTGGCGAAACACATCGCCTATATCGAGGAGGTGCGACCGACCGCCACCGGTCTCGACGTGTCGCGACAAGTCGCGACGACCGTCGCCTTGAAAGAGCGCAACGACGACGAGCGTGACGACGAGCCACGACACGTCGCGACATGACGCGACAGAACTCGACATCTTTGAGCACCCTTGTGAAGCGGCTCGAAGCAGAGGTGGACGAATTCAAGGAAAAATACGAAAAGCAGGTGCGCCGCACCGAAGATGTTCTCGACCAGGCCAACCAGCGGCTAATCGAACTTCAGCAGGCGAGTGGGATCGCGCAGAGCGAGACGCTCGCAAAATACATGATCGAAGCGCGCGCCGTCCCGACGGCGCCGATCGAAAAGAAAGATGAACGCGAGTAGGGAATAGCTGTCCACACCTTCATCAGATCGCGTGCTGATTATGATCTATAATGCAACGTACGCATTATGGAAACGAAACAACGGAACGCGCACGCGACAAGCGAACCGCATCGGATTGAAAAACTCTACATCGAGAATACGCTCTTACGCATCTCCGGCGCGCTGTTCTGCCATGATCGGAAACGAGCATCGTCGCGCACGGAAGAAATCAAATTGAATTCGAGTGTGAGCGAGAAGACGATCGTCATCCGCCCCGATCCCAAACTCGGACAACCAGGTCAGCTCGCCCACAAAATTTTCATCGCGCTTATAAAAAAACATTCGGACTACGGTCGCCCCATTCGCCATGAAGTGTCGTTCACGAAGCGGGAACTCGGGCGCCTCATCGGCCGCAAGGAATGGGGCGGGCGCGACAGTGAACAGCTCTCCCACGCCTTGCTCGAAATCCATTACACATTCATCAAAGCGCATTTCAAGAAAAGCGACGGGCGACACGTCGAACACTCGTTCAATATTTTTCCGGAAATTGTTCTGGAGCGGCGCGAGTTCGCAAGCGATCCGATCGAAGCCTGTACGATCACGCTCGCCGAACCGATCATCGCCTCGCTCCAGGACGAACACTTCACCTGTCTCAATCATGCGCTCATGATGCAGCTCGGCACGATCGGCCAGGCGCTCTACATGCGGTTATTTTTTCACTTCGCCAATCTTTACGATGGCCGCAGGCGAAAGATCCTTTCTTTCGAGAAGCGCTATGACGACATTTGCAACGAGTGGCTTGGTGGTCTCACAATCCTCAAACACAAATCTAAAATCATTGGTGAGCAGCTCGGGCAGCATCTCGACCAATTACTGCAAGCCGGGTTCTTGAGTTCACACGGGGTCAAGAAGGCGAAGAGTGGAGACGGGTTAGTCGTCAACTTCCGTCCAGGTGCGGCCTTCTTCGAGGATTACGAGCGGTTCTACCGACGGCGGCATCAGGCCGAGTTGCAGTGGGAGTTCCACGAGGATCGCCGAAAAATCAGCGAGCCGCTCAAAGTCGCCTATCTCTTCGCCGAAAAGCGCACCGGCCGGCCGGTCGACGCGACCGGCTTTGTGCCGACGAAGGACGTGGAGACCGCCAAGCTGCTTTTGGCCACGCTTGGCTTCGACGAGATGTCGAGTTTTTTCGACTATGCCCTGGCCGAAACAAAGAAGACCAATTTCGATGTCCAGACACTCGGCGGCATCAAACAATATCTCCCCGGCTATCTGGCATTCCGCGAGCGCCGGGCTTCCAACAAGGCCCAAGAAGACGCGCGGAAGCTGCGAGAGCAGGAGGAAGCACGGCGGGCGGCGTATGAGCATTTCAGGCGCAGGGCCGCCAAGGATATTTTCGACACCCTCCCAGACCATGATAAAGCCGTCATCGACGGTCTGGCGGAGACTTATGCCGCCAGTTTCGGCGGCGCGCTTCGCGGCACCATGGCCGAAGTCGGCCGCATCCGGTTCACGATTGAGCGGTATGGCGCGCGGCTCAAAACCTTCGAGTAATGGCAAAACGAATCCACCAGCCTCGCACCCTGTGGGCTTTGACCGAAATGGGTGTGGGCTTTGACCGAAGCCGGTGTGGGTTTTGGCCGAAATTAAGATGGCTTGAAAAGCCACGATATGGCTCAAAACCGAATCATTTGGCTAAAGCACGGTTGCTCTAATAGAATTCAAATATATATCAACATTCCCAACGAACCGGAACAGACATTCTGTGTGTTTAAAATCTAAATAAAAAAGAAGACCACAAAAGATTGAAGACTAGGAAAGCTATCAACAGAGCCGTTCCTTCTGCGTCGCACATTATCTAATTCCCGACGTGTAGTATTGAAGCGGAGTCCCCTCTCGACACTTCACAACGCGGTCCTATGCGCCGTGTAAGCGGCTAATCGCTCCAATGACTTCATTACTTCATTACATACGTCTTGCACTCCAAAGCCGTCGCTAGGCCCGTATATCGACTGTGCGCCGGAGGGACGTCCTTCCGAATGAACCCGGCCCCCAAAAGCCAGAGCGTGAGAACCACAAAGGACATTCACCCCGAAGCCAAATACTGTGACAAACAAAAAGGCTCCTAATATTTAGGAGCCCTTCGCAATCTTCGGGTCGAATTTACCTCCAAGTAACCTGTTGCGAATGTTCTGCGTGTACTCGCGCTTTGCTCGCAAAAATGCTTCCTTCTGCTGCTGTTCATCTGTAACACTATCCTGGAATTGAGGGTTGTATAGCGGATTTCCCCTCACGCGATTCCGAATCGGATACATTCACGGTTCACTCTCCCTTTTTGAATCGTCTTCCCGTGATTATTATACCCTATCTAATAACAAAATTAAGTATTCTTCGTTCAACGGTACTAAAACCACCCAATACCAAGGTGGCCCAATCATTCCCTTTTCTCCTGGCAGCGTCTCTACGAATGACACGCACTTCCTCGACTGTGCCTCAACTTCAGATAAAATCTGTTTCGTTAACGATTCGCGCGTTTGATAGTATGGGATTTGTTTACCATTTTTTGCGAATGCGGGAAGCGCTAAGATAAGCTGTCCCCAGGGTTTTAAGGAGTGCACTAAGGCACGTGCCAGCCTGGAATATAGATTTTGCATCTTGTCTGGTTCACCCTCAAATGCGTTAAACCCAAACGGAGGGTCTGTCACGATTATGTCGGCGAACGATCCTAGGCGAAGCATCTGATCATTAGAGTCGTCCACCTTCACGACATGAATGCCATGGTCAAGAGAATGTATCCCCGTGTCAGTCAATTCATCTTGCGCAAGCTTTGTAAATGGCAGGTTACCGGCGGCAAAAAAAACTTGGGTTAATCGTCCACGCCCGCGAATATGAGCTAATACCTTCAAAAAACGGAACAGGGCGACCCGGCTCTGCCGGCGCATCCGCGACGTTAACGATAGGTTCTTGCTTCAGAATGTTCAGATGATCACGATATTCACGAAGGCACTTTTTAATTTCGTCAAGACCAATGCTGAGTAATATATTCTCACTCCGTCTCTCCGCCCTCATACTAAACGTATTCATCAGCAGGCTTCTCCATATGGCGCAAATAGATGCTTTATACTCGAATGCAACCACTGGATTCTCCAAGAACTCCCTCAAAAACTGAGAAAATCCCCTCGCCGCTAAAGACGCTATATCTAAATCGGACACTTCAATGCTGATTGCCCTGTCATTGGCCACGGCAATTTCTTTCAAGACTAGGTAAAAGCAGTATGCGAATGACCGCTCTCTACTCATCTCCGCAATATCAGTCCGCCCCTTCCACAACCTGCCCGCGAGCAGCAGCAGCGATTCCGCATTCGGTTGTTTGTCAATTTCCTTTCGAATATAATTTTCAATTGATGCGAAGAACGAATACAAATGCTCAATTTGGTGTACGCATAGTGAAAGAAATTTGAGATTTGTTTCGACTATACACGGCATCATTTCAAGTGAGTCGAACCAAATTACAACGGAATGTGGAAATCTTAGGATTCCATCAAACAACGTAGCTCAGTGCCGCAAAAAGGATCAAGTATAATTAATTTTTTCGAACTATGTATCTCTTCGGCTGTTCCCCCCCTCTCTCTGTTGAGATGCCCCCTCATCATCCGTCATATGGCTCTGGTATTTAGCAATCATGTGCCTCTGGTATTTAGCGATATTTAATAAGGCAGCGGATAAGGTATGCGGTAGAGTCGTGGAAGCGATCCATGCTGGTTTTCTCTCTTTATAAACATTGAGCTGCGTATGAATGAGGTAAGATTGCGCGTATACGATTAAGTATAACTGCCGATCCTTAACAGCCATTTGCGCTGACTGATCATACTTAGTGTCCGTCCGGAGAGAT
>QHBR01000122.1 GCA_003244015.1 Hyphomicrobiales bacterium
CTGCCGGACAAGAAGCGCGCGCGTTCGATGCCGCATCAAGACCGATTGACGCAAAGCCGTCCTCGCCGGAACGAAACGCATGGCCGGACGGGTCGCGGCCTCGGCGCGATCGCCGCGGCATCCGCCCTATCGTTGTTGTTGCGCTTAACATAGGGCTTCGCATAGGGCTTCACATAGACGGCGGCATCGGCCCTTTGTTGCGCCCCAAACGTCCAATATTAGTCCTTGGCGTGTAAGGGCGGGTGCGTTTGTGCTTGATGCCGAGCATTCGCAGGGCTTTCCGTTGGCGATAGGATTTGAGGCTGGTGCCGTTGCCGGTCATGACGCGATAGACCTCGATGCCGCGACTGCGGAAGAATCGCAATGCATTCAGAAGGAACTGGATGGAGGACTTACGCTTCTCGGCGGGGAAGATTTCGCTGCAGGCAAGCCGCGAGTGGTCGAAGATAGCGAGGTGAAGATACTCCCATCTCTTGCCTCTGCCGTTGCTCTGACCTGTGCGGCCGCCGGCAATGCGGTGGCCGATGCCCTCGATCCTGCCCAGCTTTTTGATGTCGATGTAGATCATCTCGCCTGGGGTTTCTTTCTCATAGCGAATCATCGGCGGCCTAGGCTCAAGCGTAGACAGAAGGGACAGGCCCTTGCGCTTGCAGATGCGCGCCACGGTTGCACGCGCTACTCCCGCGGTCGGCTGGCATCAGGGCCGGATGGAATTTGGCCCGCGCGCGCTCGGCAATCGTTCGATTCTCGGCGCTCCACGTTCCCCCGGCCATGCAGAAAGTGCTGAACCTCAAGATCAAATACCGCGAAAGTTTCCGCCCCTTCGCGCCGTCGGTACTGCGCGAACGCGTCGCCGACTGGTTCGAGATCGACGCGGATTCGCCTTATATGCTGCTTGTCGCCAATGATGTGAAACCCGAGCGCTGCCGCAAGATGTCGGTCGAGGAGCTAGCGCTGTTCGGCATCGACAAATTGAACGTCGCACGCTCCGATATTCCGGCCGTCACCCATGTCGATTATTCGGCCCGTGTCCAGACCGTTCATAAGGAGACGAACCCGCGCTACCACGCCTTGATTGCGAGGTTCGAGCAATTGACCGCCTGTCCGGTGCTTGTGAACACGAGTTTTAACGTGCGCGGCGTGCCCAGCGTTTGCACGCCGGAAGATGGGTTTGCTTGCTTCATGGGGACCGGGATCGAGTTCCTCGCGGCCGGAAACTGAATTCTTCGCAAAGACAAACGGAACACCGCGCTCGCCCGCGATTGTAAAAACGCTTTCGAACTAGACTGACGGCTTTCGCGTTACTCAGTGCCCTCCTGCAACCAGAATCCCAGGCATGCGGTTTTCGATGTAATCCTTAATTATAGACGCCCTGAGGCGGTTCGCCAGAGGCGCCGGGTGGCCATCGCCCTTGATGCTGATCAAAGCACCCTGGGCTTCCTCTTCAGCAAGCGACGCATCGATAACGATTGCCCCGCCCTCCCGCAGCCGCGCGATGATGGACTCGTCGCTGAAGCCAGTCCCGCCAAGATAATCATTGCCCACCCAACCGCGGAGATAGGGGATGAGCGTCGCAACGCCATATTTCTCCTTGGCAAAATTAACCGCGGCGAGCAGGATCCTGATATAAAGATCGACATCATCATGGCTCAACTTGTGGCGAATGGGCTCGACCATCAAACGATAGGAGGCTGTGTTCTGGAGCCATTCCCGCAGCCACAGGCTCGGCCCTTCGTTGCAGGCACCCTTGAACACGATTCGGCCATTCTCGAGCGCATAGAGCGGCGCGTGGGGTGTCCAATAGGCCTTGCAAGCGGTGCGCTCGGCGTGCCAGGCCGCCGTCAGGAAAATAAAGAGCCGTGGCCGCGAGCCGATCAGGGGATCGAACAGGCCGGTTTCCAATTCGCGCAGGAATTGCTGCGGCCCATAGCCGGTGAAGCCGAGATTGAGAATTCGCTCTTTGCGGTCGAGCAGATCCGCGAAAGCCTGAGGCAATGTTTCGGCATCGTTCACGCCCTCGCCGAAGGTATGGGAATCGCCGAAAAAGACGATCGCCGGACCCTTCTCGCTGGAGGTGGTCTGCCGAAGAAGATTGGCGTCGATCGTGTAGTCGGCAACATAGATGACGGCGCCGGTCGGATCCCGCATTTCGGCATGGAAGTGCCCGGCATGTTCCGGTCCCCAGCCGATGACGAGCCTTTGAACCGACCGGCCTTGCGTGATCGTTGTCGTGGTTTTGGGTTCGAGCAGAGTGACCACGGCCTCGATCACGCATAGGCCTAAGGTAAGCGACGCCAGGACGACGAGGCGTCGCGCAACTTGCCACGCAGCAGCGACGCCATATCGGCAAAAACCAAAAAGACGAAAAAGAAAGCGAACAACCGAAAGGCGGACACGGGATGGCGCACGTCCATCCAACCGATGAGCGCAAGCAAGAGCGGTATCGCGGCAAGCCGCGGCATGAGGGAAAGCTTTCTTGCCAACGGCGCCGGACCTCTTTTCGCGCATCCAGGGAGGAATGTCCCAATCAGTTGTTTCCTCGCGCGCTGAAAAGCCGCGTACCTGAACGATGTCGAGTGCGACACGTTCATTTCACGTTCATGCGGTCACTTGGCAGGCTCGCGTTGCCGGTTTCCTTCACTCCGGCCCCGAAGGCAGGACGCCGGCCATCTGTTGTTCAACATAATTCTTGAGCATCTCGGCCCTAAGGCGGTTCGCCAACGGCGTTGGATGGCCGTCGCCTTTGAAGATGAGTTTGGCGCCGGCGGCTTCCTCTTTCGCGAGCGAAACATCCACGACCACGGCACCGCCATCCCGCAGCCTCTGGACGATCTCGTCATCGCTGAAACCCGTTCCTACGAGATAGCCGGATGCGATGATATAAGGGATAAGAGTCGCAACGCCGTATTTCTCCTTCGCCAGGTGCACCGCGGCGAGCAAGACCCTAACATAGAGCTCAACGTCTTCGTGAGTAAGCTTCTGAAGATAAGCCTCGATGAACAACCGATAGGACGCCATGTCCTCGAGCCATTCCCGCACTCGTAGGCTCGAATCGTCGTAGCAGGCTCCCTTCAAAGCGACCTGGCCGTTCTCCAGCGCATATCGAGGCCCCCCGCGTACCCAAAAGAATTTACAAGCGGTTCGCACGGCAAGTCCGGCCCACGTCATGAAAACGAAAAGCCGCGGCTGCGCGCCGATCAGCGGATCGAATAGGCCTGTCTCCAATTCACGTAGGAATTGCTGCGGTCCATAGCCGGAGAAACCGATATTGAGAACCCGCAGCTTGCGGTCGAGCAAATCCGAGAAAGCCTGAGGCAATGTTTCGGCATCGTTCACGCCCAGGCCGAAAGTAAAGGAATCGCCGAAAAAGACGATCGCCGGACCCGTCTCGCTGGAAATGGTCTGTCGAAGGAGATTGGCATCGATTGTGTAGTCGGCAATGTAGATCACAGCGCCGGTTTTCGGGTCCCGCCTTTCGTCATGGAAGCGTCCGGGATGTTCAGGTCCCCAGCCGATGATGGGCTGGGGAACCGACCAGCCTTTTGTGACATTTAACAAGGTTTTGGGTTCGAGAACAGTTGCGATACCCTCAAACACGCATAGGCCGAAGGCAAGCGAGGCCAAAACGACTAGGCCGTCGCGCCATTTCCCACGCAGCAGTGAAGCCAGATCGACGAAAACCAAGAAGACAAGAATGAAAGTGGCTAGCCGGAAAAACGGGATAGGTTGGCGCGCCTCCATCAGCGCAATGAGGCTGAGAAGGATCAGTATAACCGCGTAGCGCGACTTGAGGGAGAGATTGCGACTCATGGGTGGAACCGCGCCTTGCGTGTTTGCATTCGTGGGAAACGAGCAAATACGATGATTTGCGGATATTTGTCCAGCCAGGCAAAGCTAATAGGCTCCCGCAGATCGCTGCGCGCTACGAGGCCACGTTTGGCCAAGCCTTTGGTCGATTTCCCCTTCGTCTTCCGCTCCAATTTCCGATTTAGTCAAGGCGGCACATTCGTTCGGGGAAGCAAAGGTGTTTTAGCCGTCGGAATTGGAGCCAACTCCGCGCTCGCGGAATCGCTTTCGTGCAATATATCACGACATCACGGTCCACCGGCGAGGATCAGATCGGACCAAAACCTTGCTTGGACCGCGGCGGGGGAAAGTCCATCCTGACGCAGAGCCCGGAGCGATTTGGCCCTTGAACTTTTTGACAATTTCTGTCCCGAAGCATCGCGCAAAAGGGCGTGATGGCGATAGGCCGGAGCGGGAAGATCGAGCAGGACCTGCAACAAACGATGCAGGCTCGTCGCAAGGAAGAGATCCTCGCCCCTGACGACATCGGTCACGCCTTGCAGCGCATCGTCGACAACGACGGCGATGTGATAGCTTGCCGGTATATCCTTGCGGGAAAGCGTCGTATCGCCCCAAAGAGATGGTTCGGCGGCCACTTCGCGTGTTTGCGCAGAATGGCCCATTTCGCGCCAGGCGAGTCCGCGGCCGGCCTTCGCGATGGCCGCTTCCATGTCGATCCGCATTGCCGCGGGCCGGCCGGCAGCTATCCGCCGGTGTTTTTCCTCGCGCGCAAGATGCTTGCATGTCCCTGGATAGAGTGGGGAGCCGTCCGGGTCCCGCGGCCAGCCAGTCCGTGCGACCACCGCGTTCATGATTTCGCCGCGCGAGCAAAAGCAAGGATAGGTCAGGCCTCGCGCGGAAAGCTTGGCGAGCGCGCTTGCATAATCCGAAAAATGCCCGGATTGGCGGCGGACCGGAGTTTCCCATGCGAGCCCGAGCCAGCCGAGATCCTCATAAATAGCCTGTTCGAATTCGAACCGGCACCGCTCGATGTCTATATCCTCGATTCGCAGCAAAAAGCGGCCTCCCGCCGCGCGCGCCATGTCGAAATTCAGCAAGGCGGAATAGGCATGGCCAAGGTGAAGATAGCCGTTGGAGGACGGCGCGAAACGGAAAACGCGATTGGAAAAGGACCTGGTCATGTCTTAAACTCCAGGCCGGAATGACCGGGCGCGCGAGCGCCGGCAACGCAGGGCCGCCGTTTCGAACCGCGCTTAGAGCAGCTCGTTAAAAAAATGACCGACTTTTTCGACCAGGACGTGCTCCAGCTCTTTGAGTTTGAGCGATTCCTGTTCAATCGAAGGATTCCATCCGATGGGGAACGCTTGAGCCGACATGCATCGCGAGCCCAGGCCTTGCAAACGAAATCCGCCAGGGGATTGACGATCCTGGTGCTCTAAAACCTTGACCTTCGCGCGAAAACAAGATTCCTCGACAAAACCAAAACCCGCGGACAATAATGATATGGCGGTTACGCTCGATGGACCACGCGTCGCGGCAAAATCGACGGCGCCGGAACAACTCGTCGTCTTTCTGCACGGATATGGCGCCAACGGCAACGATCTGATCGCGATCGGCAAGCAATGGCGGAATCTGATGCCCGGCGCGGCTTTTGTCTCGCCGAATGCGCCCGAGCCTTGCGCCCAGGCACCAGGCGGCCGCCAATGGTTCCGTCTGACCGTGCGCGACCCAAGCGAACGCTGGACCGGCGTCAACAAGGCGCGCCTGGTACTCGACGCGTTTCTCGATGCCGAACTCGATCGTCACGGACTGGACGACAGCAAGCTGGCCTTGGTCGGATTCAGCCAAGGGACAATGCTCGCTCTTCATGCCGGGCTGCGGCGTGCGCGGGCGCCGGCAGGCATCCTTGGCTATTCCGGCGAGCTTGTCGCGCCGGCGGAGCATCGCGATCAGGTCATCGCGCGCGTGCCCGCCGGCAAACCACCGCCAATCCTCCTGATCCATGGCAGCCAGGACGACGTTATTCCGGCCGAAGCGCTATTCCTTTCGGCGGCGGAATTGGCGGAGGCCAAAATTCCCTGTCAGTGGCATCTTTCGATTGGTCTCGGACACGGGATCGACGGCGAAGGCCTCGTGCATGGCGGCCTCTTTTTGGCCAAATGCTTCGGGCTGAAGCAAGGTCCCGGCGCCGCGACGCGGCTATGAGAGGGCGTTTCAGCCTCTCGCTTGGCGGCGCTGGCCAGCGTTCACGGGGCAAGCCGCAACCCCGGCGAGACGCCGGCGGGTTCGGGCACAAGGCCAGGTTTGAGGCTCGGCATCGCATATTGCGCCTGCCTGCGCGCGCCGACCGGCCGATACAGCAGCTTGGTTGCCTCGACGATCAAAACCCCGCCCCACGGCAACGAAAGGCTTCCGCCGATTGTTTCGAAAAAGCTTGCCGCATGCAGCCACGTCCGGCGCCGAAATGGTGGAATGTAAAGCGCTTCCGCCCAGTAAGCCGGCGAAAACAAAGTTTCGCGCAGTAGCTCGCCCAATTGGCCGCGCGAATAAGGCCGGCCATGCCCGAAAGGCGTCCGGTCGAGCCGCGCCCACAGGCCGGAGCGGCACGGCACGACGACGATGACCCGGCCGCCAGGGGTCAAGATGCGCCAGATTTCGGAAAGAAGCGCGTGCGGATGTTCGGTGATTTCGAGCGCGTGGACAATGATTGCCCGGTCGATGCAGGCGTTCGGCAAAGGCATCGCGGTTGTTTCCACAAGCGCCGAAGAGGACAGGCCCGACGGCGGCCAATTCATGACGCCTTGCTCGGCCGGCATGAAGGCGAGCACCCGCACGGCTTCCTCGCGGAAAACCTCCAGATAGGGCGTCGCGTAGCCGACGCCGAGGATCGAATAGCCGGTGCAGTTAGAAAAACGCTGCCGCGTGATTTTGTGAACGACACGCCGCGCGACCTCGCCCAAGGACGAGCTGTAGAAGGAACGAAGGTCGATGACGTCGATGGGCATGGTCCATAGTACCGCGTCCGGCCGTTCCCGTCATGCCGGAACCGTATCTGCCGTCATGAAAACCCGCTAGTGTTCTGTCACAAACATTTGAATCCGGATTTTGTGCGATTGCATGGCGGCATGGAAAATAAACGAGCGCAGATCATACTTCAGCGAAGGGCTCGCGTTGAACGCGAGGGACTTCTCGCCGATGGGAACCCCCGCGCAAGATCGCCAAGCGTGCACAGATCCTCATATTGGCTCTCGCGTCCCGTATTTGAGCCATTTTCAAAAGGTTTAGTTGGAGGGTCATATTAACGAAGCGATTACGCGTATCCTTCCGGCGTCGCGCCCCCTTTATCGAACTTCCGGCGCGGGGCACCTCCGCGGTCCCACATGTCCCCGATTCCCGTCGTCTGGTTCAGCCCTTGTCTTTAATGGACTGGTGGTGGCACGAAGATCATACCCCGCGTGCTGATGAAGCCGGGGGCGATCCGAGTGATCACGCCATTGTCCAGATTGAGTTGGCTGATTTGGCGCGCTGATCGGCCGTCAGCGAGTCTGGATCCGTCAGGTTGAGCGTAACGATCGAGCGGTGGGGATGTCCGTGGCTTGAGCATTCCCTGCGAGAACGGGATCAAGGTGCACCGTGCCGCCGCCGCCGCCCGGAAGCGAGTCGCCCGGCAGAGTGATCTGCAGCAGCGCCGGAAACACATTCACGCCGTTGAGGTCGAGATTGGGGTTTGATGCGGTGATGTAAACGCGGCCGTTCTGAACCACGATATCGTCATATCCGCCGCCATGGACCGTGGGTGGGAATAAATCTTGTCCCGGTCGTCAGGTCGATCACGACCAATCTGGGATCGGCGTCCTCGATCTGCAGCGCCCAAAGAGAGTTCACTCCAAGAGTCTTAACCCGTCATTATGGCCCCGGACTTGAAAGCTGCGCTGCACCTTGCCGTTCAGCGAATATTGCACGAGTGTGCTGAACTTGCCGTCGGAACCGTCTCTTGCAACGCCGTTTTGATAGCCAACCAGCACACATCCATTCCACAAGACAAGGGAATCCGGCTGCGAACTGCCATTGGGGCTCGTCGCGAAAACAGAAAGCGTATAAGGCGGCGTCGCGACGGGGCCGGCGGCTTCCGCAGCGGAACTTCCCAGACAGTAAAGCAAGACGCTTCTATCTGCCGGTAAGAATGAGATGGCGCCACGCATGGCGACCCGCAAATTTATCGAAATGGCCGACGGCGACATAATTGAGTTAAAAGCGCCTAGGCAGGAGGTTGCCGCAAACACATGCCCGGCGCAACCTCCGTGAGCTACGCCGTATTTGAGCCATTTTCAAAAGGTTTAGTTGGAAGGTCGTCGCAACGCAGCGATTACGGTTACCCGTCCGGCGTCGCGTCCGTTTTATCGAACGTCAGGGCTGCATTCGCCGGGGCGTGAAGTTCCGGCCGGGCAATTCGAGAAGCCTTCCGATGGCCTATGCGCGCGGGCTCATTCCTGTATCCTGCCGCGCGGGTTCACGCCCATGAAATCTGGTGCCGCCGTTCCCAAGATCGAAGCAACGCTATGACGATGGGCGCGGGGGTGCGAAGTCAGAGTCCCGGCGTTTACCTTCAGCCGGCCCAGTTGCGCGCCAATATCGAATTTGGAGTCGATCCCGCCATCGAAGCCGATGGCGCCCGCCACGCGTCCTTCGATCGACGGCGAGTCTCGCTGCGCTGGTTAACCGGCACTTTTCTAACGGGTCTTTCCGGCGCCGCGCTCATCGGATCGGCGATCTACGCGGCGCTTGGGCATCAAACATATTTCGCCGAGGCGCCGGCGCCCTCGCTCTCTCAGCGCAAGGAGATCAACCTGGATTTCGGCGTCAATCCGCACAAGGGCGATCGTCTCGTCAAGGCGGTCGATATCGTCGTCGGGAAACAGAGCTTCCAGGCGCCAACGGCGCTCAGGCTCGGCGACAAGGAGGTCGTCAAGGTCCACACGTTCACCCATGTCCAGACCACACTGGCCTTGGCGAGCATCGGCCTCTCCGAGGATGTTCCGCCATTTAATCCGTTGAAGGTTCTTGCCGACGCGCGCACTCCGATCGATGCCGTGCAGGAGCAGGTTCAGGACGATGCCGAAATCTCGTGGTCCACCCGCGATCTGGGAAACGTGGCGTTTTCGTCATCAGCCGCTCTATCGATGGAAGAGGTCCAGGCCCAGGTCGCCGAGCAGGCAAAAAACACGCTCGCGGCGGGCGCCACGCCGCTGCCCTTGCCGCCGCAACTTCTTCTGATGCGGACGTCCCGCGCCAATCTTCCGGGCGTTCTCGCCTATGCCAATCCCGCTTCGCCGATCACGACGGCCCCATTCTCCACGATCGAAGTGCGCATGGTCCCCGAAAACGTGACCTATTTCGGCCGTTCGCCGCAAGTCGTGCAGCCAACGCAAATGGAGGAGCGCCTCGTCGTGGTCCGCCGCGGCGAGACGATTGAAGGCGTGCTGCGCGGCGCCGGGCTGACGAAGGACCAGGTCACCGGCATTGTTGGCGCTTTCGGCGTCGCGCGGGGCGAAGCCGCGGTGGCCGAAGGGGCGCGCCTCAAACTGCTCTTCGCCGATCTCGACGGCTCCGGCGCCAACATGACCCTGGCGCGCCTTTCGGTTTATTCCGGCGAAACCTTGGAAACCAACATCGCGATCAACGACCGCGGCGGCTATGTCCGGGTGACCCCGCCGCGTCACGCCAAGCGGCCGAGCCGGTACGAAAGCGACGATGCCGATGACGCGGATGGCATGCGGCTTTACGATTCGTTTTACGAAACAGCGCTGAAACAAGAGATTCCGCGTCCGGTCATCGACGATCTCGTCCGGATTTTCGCCAATGACGTCGATTTTCAAGGAGCCGTAACCGTCGGCGATTCGTTCGAGGCGTTCTACGACGAAAGCGAGGAAGGCGAGGGACGCCACGAGCTTCTCTATGCGGCAATCACCGCCCGCAACGAGATTTTCCGCTACTACCGTTTCCAGACACAAGACGACAGTCTTGTCGATTACTACGATCAAGACGGCCGCTCGACGCGCAAATTCCTCGTTCGCATGCCAATTGTCGGGGGCCGGTTGACCTCCGGCTTCGGGGTGAGGTTTCACCCGATCCTCGGCTATTACCGTCCACACACGGGAGTCGATTGGGCGGCGCCGGTCGGCACGCCCATTTTTGCCGCCGGCAATGGCACGATCGTCGAGGCGGGATGGGATTCGGGCTATGGCCGCCGCATCGAGATTCAGCACGCCAACGGCTACATCACGACCTATAATCATATGTCCGGGTTTGCCCGCGGTTCGACCGAAGGCGCCCATGTGCGGCAAGGCCAGGTCATCGGCTATCTCGGTCAGACCGGCCTCGCCACCGGGCCGCATCTCCATTACGAAATCATGGTGAACGGCCATTTCGTCGATCCGATGCGAGTCAAGCTCGCCCGCACGCGGGAATTCGACGGCCGCATGCTCGCCAATTTCAAGCGTGAGCGCGAACGCATCGACAGCTTGGTCCTCAAAGCTCCCAACGCGCCCAGGGTCGCGACGCGGCAGAAATGATGCGCGAGGCTTCGCGGCGTGAGACGGAGCCTCCGGAGAGGACCGTCTTGAGGACATTCCCGGACGTCGCTTTGTATCTGCGCTTTGCTCCGGATGGTTCAGAACGCGCGCTGGATTCGCAGGCGGGTCGAGTATTGGCTGGTCGCTGGCTTGAAGGCCGGCAGGCCGGTTGCGGTGAGCACCGTATCCGGGGCAAGACCAACCGGCCGCGTCTGATTGAGGAGCGCATACATGAACTCCGCGCCGATATCGAAGCCCTTGAGCGGGGTCCAGACGAGATTGGTGCCGACCCGCGTTTCTTTGAGGTTCGAGACACCCACCGCGCCGCCGAAGCCGGCCAGCGCGCCGGCCGGATAGTGCAATTCAAGATAGGAGCCATAAACCGCCGAACTCAGGATCGGGAGCCAATAATGCTTGTAGGCGCTGGTAATGTCGAAGCCCCATTGCTGTTCGCAGGCGCCGCTGCCGGTGAAAACACAGTCGGAATCGATCTGCGGGTTCCAGCCGCTGCCGGAATAGCTAATTGAAGTAAACCCGTCACCCATAAAACGATTTTGATTGACCGCTCCATAATTGAATCCAAGATTATCGCCAGCGATATAGCCGTAAGCGCCTTTTTCATAAGCGACCTGCAGCCAAAACTTGTCGCCGGGCGAAATATAATTGGTGTTCAATTTAAGGCCGCCTTGAACCGAGAATCCGTAGGAATTGCTGGTCAAGGCCGGGAACGCATAGGTGGTCGGGGGCGTGGCAAGAGCAGTGCTCGCGAAAAGGCTGGCGTCTACCTGATGGGCGGCGGCCGTGAGTTGCACCGCCCCCCAGGGCTGGTCGAGGCGGAGATTGCCGACGATTTCCGGCACCCGCGACCCCGCCGGCTGGGCTTGGAAGGAGGTCGACGAAACGCCGCCGATAGTGATCGGCGCCGCCGTCGTGCTCGCGATTGTGCTGCCGATCGCGGTGCGCCGCGACGCCTGATCCTCGGCGGACAGTGTCACTGAGAAGCCGTCGCCGAACGTCACCGTGTAGGCAAGCAAGGCGACGGTTGCGGCGGACCCGCGCAAATTACTGAAGTTGTACGCATTGGAGTAGAAGTCGAACATCGATTCCGCGTAGCCGGCGGTCAATCCGGCGAATTGGATGAACGCCTTGTTGAGAATCGTCGTCTCGCGTGGTGCGCTCGTTCCGGCCGTCGTATTGAATGTATTGGCGAGGGATCCGAGGCTGCCCGTCGCGGCTTGCTGGCCCGATCCATAGTAAGCGTCCACGCGCACGAACGAGCGTAAAGCGCCCCAGGGCGATTGCGTCCTGGTGTCGAGTTCGACCCGGCCCAAGGCGGCGAAGCTGAATGCGTCGCGCGAGCGGGCATTGGAATATTGGCTTACGGACGGTACGAAACCGGCACCGGGATGCGGCGCGCCATTGGCATAAAAGTTGGTGCCCGAGATGCTGAAGGAAGGGTCGAAGCCGCGCAGCTCGGCCATCACCAACTCGCCGACTTTCAGACAGGTATCTGTGCCCGGGATAAAGAAAAAGCCGGCGCCATAGGCGTCGCAAATGCGGACATATTCAATCGGCGCCGCCTGGCGCGCCGGAAGGTCGGCAGCGCGGGCACATAGCACAAACGCTACTCCGGCCAAGCTCGCGGCCGAAGTCAGAAGAAACACCCTGTTGAAGCTCATTTCAAATCCCCCTTGCCAAGGACCCTTCGGGCCCACTCCGTTCGTGCGCCGCCTGCGCTGAACCCAGCGTTTTGACGGCGCCTATAAGTTGAGTAACATAATAGACTAACCTTAGTCAATAGGGTTACAGTTGTATGAGCAACAGGTCCGGCAATTCGATTGCCCCAAACGAGAACCGGCTAACGCCATCGCCACCATTCGGATCGCGCGGTATGCCTGCCAAACGCCAGCTCACGTGAGAACTGTTCAACTTCGGGTTGCCAAGCCACATATCGAAGAGCTACCAGTTGCCGGCTGAATAAGCGCAGCCGGGTGTCTCAAAACCATGCCACGGCACGCAACGCTGGTTCTCCGCGCGTGGGCCAAAGGTTCCAGCTGGCGCAGCCTGTTGGAATGATGATGTGGACGCCCCCACCCAACCGCATCGATGTGCCAAGATGTGGCGGCTCCACAGCTAGAGCGCGTCCCGATCAAATGGAATCATTTGATCGATAAGGGCGCAGCTCGAATTCAAAGAGTTGGAGCATGTCAGAATCGAAAAAGCCGCGCAACTTTTTTAAGGACATGCTCTCATGCGATCCGCGCTCGTCTCGCGGAGTTCGGCCGCGGAGTTCGGGATTGTCGCGGCACAGGGTGCGAGCAATGTCGCGGCGATGGCCGGGCGTCTGGTTTCAGCGCTGCGGCAAGACCAGCCGCTCCTCGATCCCGTTTCGATCCTGCTCGCGCCGCTTCCGGCCGCAAGGAATGATTTGAGGCGTTGCCTC
>QHBR01000426.1 GCA_003244015.1 Hyphomicrobiales bacterium
ATCTCTCCGGACGGACACTTATAGCGTTCTGGCTGGACGAATCCGTAAAGATCCGTGGACCTTCTCCCCCACCAGTGACATGTGCCGTAAAGGATTCGATCCAAGAAGTGGCGTAAAAATGTGGATTAGGCTCTGGGATGAATGAAGTATTCAGGGACGAAAGAGAGATCGTCGCGTGCACATCCCTTGCTTGTGGGAATGGAAGAGTAAAAGCTAGACCGAAACTTCCGCCGGGCGCTATGACTGTGATGAAGAAGCTGTCGATACGTGTGAACATGGTGCCACGCCTCCCCCGGTCCGATAAGAATAAAAAATTCAAACGCGCGATTGATCCGAAAAAAGTTTAAGCGTTATTTGGTTAATGGTCAAGCACGCTGGGTGTCGGCAGCACGGCGGACAACGAAAGCTTCAAAGGCAAACGCGGTTAAAACCGCGCTCGATAGATATTGCCACGATGCGCCGCGCGGCTCCCGCTCTCCCGCCTGCAAGACACAGGACGATGTTTGACTCTATCTGTCCGCCGCCACACCCAGAAGGTGAATAAGTAGCCGCATTGTCCGATGGCGGTCCGGCGCCGGTTCGGCGTTGACTCGGCAAAATGCTCTTTGCTTTCACCCCGTTTTTTGCGCATGCCGCCAAACACCTCGCATAGAGAACTCTTGACCAACGCCGAAATGGCCGAAGCCGACCGGCTGACCATCGCTGGGGGCACGCCCGGTTCCGTGCTGATGGAACAGGCCGGGGCGGCGGTGGCAAGGGAGGCCACACGGCTTGTTCCTCGCCATGGCCGCATCATGGTTTTTTGCGGCCCTGGCAATAATGGCGGCGACGGCTTTGTCGCCGCGCGCGTGCTCGCGCGCCAAGAATTTACCGTCGAGCTCGGACTGCTTGGCGCGCTCGACCGGCTGCGGGGCGACGCCGCGCTTGCCGCCAAAAGTTGGACCGGCAAGATCCTCGCCGTCGAGGAACTTGATCTCGAATCTGCCGATCTCGCGATCGACGCGCTCTTCGGCGCGGGACTTACCCGCGATCTCGATGGGCAGGCCAAGGCTTTGGTCTTGCGTCTCAATGAATGGACGAAGAGGACGAGAAAGCCGATCCTTTCCGTGGATGTTCCCTCCGGCATCGACGGCTCCAGCGGGCAAATTCGTGGCGCCGCGATAAACGCCGCGCGCACCGTCACATTTTTCCGTCGCAAGTCGGGGCACTTGCTGCTGCCGGGCCGCATCCATTGCAGCGGCACTGTCATCGCGGATATCGGAATTGCAGAACATGTCCTGGCGGCGATCTCGCCCAAAACCTTCGCCAATTGTCCGGCTATGTGGCAGCAGACATTCCCAGTTCCGCGCGTCGATGGCCATAAATATTCGCGCGGCCATGCTGTCGTCCTCTCCGGCGGGCTCGGGCAAACAGGGGCGGCAAAGCTTGCCGCACGCGGCGCCTTGCGCGCCGGCGCTGGGCTGGTGACGATTGCGACGCCGCGCGAGGCGCTTTGCGTCCATGCCGCCGCGCTCACCGCGATCATGACCCGCGTGTGCGACAGTGCGGACGGCCTCACCAGCCTCCTCGCCGATCGCCGGATGAACACGCTCGTCATGGGACCAGGGCTGGGCGTGGGGGAAAAAACCCGGGCCCTGGTGCGGGCCGCGCTCAATACCGGCGGGGATTTTGGAGCGCTGCCACGCGCGCTCGTCCTCGACGCCGATGCGCTCACGAGTTTTGAAGACGATGTTTTTGGTCTCACGCAAATGATCCGGCGGCGGGGCAGGAGCGTCGTGCTCACGCCGCACGATGGCGAATTCTCGCGGCTTTTTGGTGATGCGGCTCGATGCGGCGAAACCCGATGGGCCGGTCTCTTTACGGGCGGCCAAGAGTTACCATTGCATCTCGACGGCCTGCATTCGGAGGCAAAACTCGACCGCGCGCGCGCCGCCGCGGCGTTGAGCGGCGCAGTGGTGGTTTTGAAAGGCCCCGATACGGTGGTTGCGGAACCGGAGGGCTTGGCGACAATAGCCGAGGATTTACCGCCATGGCTCGCCACGGCGGGTTCGGGCGATGTATTGGCCGGGATCGCGGGCGGCCTCCTTGCCCAATCCATGCCGCCCTTCGATGCTGCTTCCGCCGCCGTTTGGCTTCACGGCGCCGCCGCCCGGCATTTTGGGCCGGGCCTCGTCGCCGAGGATATTCCCGAAAATCTGCCGCCGGTTTTGCGCGCGCTTTTCGCTGGTGGATTTTTGCGAGGCGATGGCGGCTGAGCGCAATTGGTTTCTTGATCCCAGCGACATCTTAGCTTGCACCGCCTTCAACCGGAGGCTGGCCGGCTGTCGTGTCTCGAAAAGTCGCTCGGCTTTTTCTATTCCGGCATGCCAACTCGTTGATTTTGAGCTGCGTCCTAACGACCAATTGGTTCCATTTGATCGGGAAACGCTTTAATATCAATCGCCCTAAGTTTTGACCTTCGCCCAATCTCTGGTTCCAATTGTCCAGTCAAGGACGCGAGCGTCGCTCGCGCCGGCGGAGCCGGTGCCATAGCGCGTTGCTTGCGACGGGCGTTCATCCGAACGCCCTATGGCATTCTTGACAGGGTCGACCCGCTCGCCAAACTCGCCGCCAAGAAATGAATGGCAAGTTGCGAATTCCCGCGCCAGTGCCCGAAATCTCAAATCCCAATTTTTACCCAGGAGGTGGAAGCGAGATGGCCTGACCGCCGACCGGTGTCCTGGAACCCTGGTTTGAAAAATGGCGCTTTGACGCCGAAAGTTTTATGAGGACCGGGACGCGCGGATCTCCATCTTGGCCAGGCCTATGGTCGAAAGACCGGATAATTTGGCGCAGATTGACCAGGCCAAATCGCAAAATCGCTTGCGAACGGGGCGGGCCATAGATACTTTAAAGCCTCGTTGTCTCAAGGTCGCTTTGCTCGTGCAAGGGCCGCTTTGCTCGTGCAAGGGACGCCCCGGCGATGAGCGCGGCCTATCGATCGGGCTCCGCCGATCGCCGCCCGGAAGGAGCAAGCGGAACAAGATCGCCATGCAAGTCGTGATGCTGCTTTATCCCCGGTTCCAGCAGCTCGATCTCACCGGGCCATTCGAGGTATTCGCAAGGTTCGAGGAATTGAACCTTCATCTCGTCTGGAAAACGCTCGATCCCGTCATCGATGTGAACGGCCTGCGAATCCTGCCTACTGGCACTCTCGCCGGCAGCCCACAGGCGGACATTCTTTTCGTCCCCGGCGGACCCGGCCAAATCTCGCTCACGGAAGATGAACAGGTTCTCTCCTTTTTGCGGAGGCAGGCGAATAACGCCCGCTATGTGACCTCGGTTTGCACGGGATCCCTTGTTCTGGCTGCCGCCGGGCTCCTCACCGGCTATCGGGCCACATGCCATTGGCTGTCGCTCGATCAGCTCGGCTATTTCGGCGCGGCGCCCGTAAGCGAACGCGTCGTGATCGATCGCGACCGGGTCACGGCCGCGGGCGTAACCTCGGGAATCGACTTTGCGCTAACCCTGGCGGCGTGCCTCTTCGGCGAGGAGCGCGCAAAACGCGCGCAGCTTGCGATGGAATATGATCCAAAACCGCCGTTTGTTGGGGGAACGCCCGCGAGCGCCAGTCCGGAGCTGGTCGCCAGCCTGCGCGCGGCGAATGCGGCATTCCAGAAAGAGCGCGAGGAGGTCGCGCACCGCGCCGCAGCCGCTTTACAAATCGTCTGAGACCGGCGTCCAAGGAGCGAAACGCATAGCAGCCCGCCGCCCTGCTTGGACATTACCTCGGATAAGCCGCGCTGCTTGCGGGGCGCGGCTTTTCCGTTCTCGCAATCGCGGAGCCGAAACGGACCGGCCTTTGCGGGCCTCCGGCGTTTCCCCGCCGATCCTTTTTAGCCAGAAACAGAGGAATGCTTAACCCATCGGCGCTCGGCGCCGCCTTGGCCTTTTCGCCGGTCCGGGTTTCCTGGGACTGATAATGCTCGCTTTTGCCGAGGCGGCGGTTTGGCGCCGCCGGCCGCATCGCGGGCGCGGCGTGGCGAGGCGCTGTTGGCGGAGCCCCGCGCCGGTCGAGCATCGGCAATTGCAGGCGGGTCAGCTTTTCGATGTTGCGCAACAGCGCCCGCTCGGCGCCGTCGCAGAGAGAAATCGCGATGCCCGCGGCTCCCGCCCGCGCGGTGCGGCCAATCCGGTGAACATAGGCTTCCGCCACTTCGGGAAGCTCGAAATTGACGACATGCGTGACGCCGTCGATGTCGATGCCGCGCGCCGCGATGTCGGTTGCGACGAGGGCGCGGACGCGGCCGGCGCGAAACGCTTCGAGCGAGCGTTCCCGCTGGCTCTGGCTTTTGTTGCCGTGGATCGCGCAAGCCGCAATGCCGCTGTGATCGAGATGCTGGGTGACCTTGTCGGCGCCGCGTTTCGTCCTTGTGAAAACGAGCGTCCGGGTCATTCGCGCATCGCCGAAAAGCTCGACGAGGAGATCGCGCTTGCGGCAAGTCTCAACGAGCATGACCTGGTGGTTGACGCGGTCGGCGGGTTTCGCCACCGGAGTCACGGACACCTTGACCGGGTCGACGAGAAGGTCGCCCGCGAGCGCGGCGATTTCGGTTGGCATGGTCGCCGAGAAAAACAGGTTCTGCCGGCGTTTTGGAAGGGTGCCGATGATCCGTCGGATAGCCTTGACGAAACCGAGATCGAGCATGCGATCGGCCTCGTCGAGGACGAAGAATTCGGTCGCACCAAGGCGCGCCGCGCGGGCGTCGAGGTGATCCTCGAGGCGGCCTGGAGTCGCCACCAAAATGTCGAGGCCGCGCGCAAGCGCCTTGATCTGCGCGCCATGCGGCACGCCGCCGAAGACGACGGCGATCGACAAGGGAAGGCCCGCGCCAAGGCACCGGAAGCTCTCGGCGATCTGGCTTGCCAATTCGCGCGTCGGGCTCAAAACCAGCACGCGGCAGCCGTTGCGCGGCGCGGCGCGTCTGTGCGTTGTAAGAAAATGCAGGATTGGCAGGGCGAAGGCCGCTGTCTTGCCGGTGCCGGTCTGGGCTATGCCGATGAGATCGCGGCCCGCCATGATGGACGGAATAGCTTGAGCCTGGATTGGCGTTGGATGCGAGTAACCTTGTTTTGTCAGAGCATGCAGAAGCGGCGCGGCAAGGCCGAGCCGGGAGAAATCAGTCAATTGTTGGTCTTTCTGTGAGCCGGGGCGCGAGCCGGGAAATCCGGCACGGCGGCAACGGAATTTTGAGGCGGCGCCCCGCGTGGCCTGGGCGATCGAAGGAAATTAGGTTGCACGCCAGGAAGGAGACCCTTGAGGGTTCGTCACGCGGCCAAAACGTCAACGTCCACATTAAAGCAGATAATTTTACATGGTGCCGTTGACGCCGGAAGTCAAGTGAAATGCTCGGCTGGAGCCTGATCGCCGGTAAGCAGAATGCCGGTTCGCGGATCGTATAAAAATAAAACTTTTGCGCATTTGCAAGCGAAGCGGTTAACGGGAGGCTGATCGCGCCGGGCGGCGCCTCGCCAGGCCAACAGGTAAAAATCGCGCGTCCCGGAACAACAAAACGTAATGGTCTTCTGGCACGGTTGCTTGAAACGAGGGGAGAGACCGCAATGTCAGCGCCGCAAAATCGAACGATGGAAAACCCGGCGCAAGAGCACCGAAATGAAGTGCGCAACCGCGTTCTCAAGAGAGCGCAGATCGTCTTCAATGGTCGCGGGGCGGTGATCGATTGTGTGGTCCTCAGCCTGGCGGACGGGGGCGCCTGCCTCAAAGTGGAAAGTCCCATCGGAATTCCGGACTCATTTGATCTTGCGATTGACCACGCAACCGTCGGAAATTGCCGCGTGACTTGGCGGAAAGCCACGCAAATCGGCGTTGAGTTCGTAGTGTCCACGACCGCGGATAAGCATTTGGCGTTGCGGGCTGCGCACGAGGCGGAGCGGCTCCGGCGCAGCGCGGACCATTTGGCGCGCGCTCAGCGGATCGCCCATACCGGCAGCATCGAACAGGATTTGCGGACTGGCGTCATCGAATGGTCCGGCGAAACCTACCGGATCTTCGGTCTCGATCCGAATCTGCCTGCGCCCGTGGGGGAAGCCTTCCTCGCTCTCGTTCATCCCGACGATCGCGCCGCGTGTGAAACGCAGGCATTCGCTCACCAAGCCGCGTCCGCGGGCCGGCTTTCCGACATGCCGCAGGTTTCCCTCCGGTTTCGCATCGTCCAGCCTGGGGGCGCGGTCCGATGGATTCAAAGGGAATCCGAATTGGTTTTGGATCGGCATGGCGCGGCGGTCCGATGGATCGGAACATACAGGGATGTGACCGAGGCCTATGAGGCCGAGGCACGCATCGCCCATATGGCGCATCACGACGCGCTGACCGGGTTGCCAAACCGGGCGTTGTTTCACGAGCGCCTGAAGGAAGCACTCTTGCACGTGCGCCGGGATGAGGAAAAGCTTGCCGTTCTTTTTCTCGATCTCGATAAGTTCAAGAACGTCAACGACACCTTGGGCCACGCCGCCGGCGACAATGTTTTGGTGGCGGCGGCGAAGCGTCTCCGCAAATGCGTGCGCGAACGCGACATGGCCGCCCGTTTTGGCGGCGACGAATTCGCGGTCCTGCAATTGGGGCTCGCCGGACCGCACGAGGCGGGCGCCTTGGCCGATCGCATCGTGACGCACTTGAGCGAGCCTTACGATATCGACGGTCAACAGGCCTTGATCGGAGCCAGCGCCGGCATCGCGCTTGCGCCAGCCGATGGCGAGACCTCCGAGCAACTTCTGGGCAACGCCGACATGGCGCTCTACCGGGCCAAGGAGGACGGCCGGGGCACCTTCCGCTTTTTCGAACCCGGCATGGGCGTCCGCGTTCGCAACCACCGCGCGCCGGAACTCGATTCGCGCAACGCGCTCGCAGCCGGCGAGTTCGGTTAACGCGAGGCTGATCGCGCCAGGCGGCGGCTCACCCCGCCAACAAGGTAAAAATCGCGCGTCCCGGAACACCAAAACGTAACGGTCGTCTGGCATAGTATCGTGAAAACGACGGGACGAGGTCGTATTGTCGGCGCCGGAAAATCGAACGATGGAAGAGTCGACGCAAGAGCACCGACACGCAGCGCGCCATCGCGCTCTCAAGGGAGCGCGGATCGTCTTCAAAGGTCGTGCCGCGACGATCGATTGTGTGGTCCGCAACCTGTCGGACCGGGGCGCCTGCCTCAACATGGAAAGTCCCATCGGAATTCCCGATTCATTCGATCTTGTGCTTGACGACGCATCCGTCCGCCACTGCCGCGTGACTTGGCGGAAAGCCACGCAAATCGGCGTTGAGTTCGGCTAAGCGATTTTTCCGGCTCCGCCTCGATCGAGCTTTGATCGATACGGAAATCGAACGCCGAATTAGATTTTCCGGCAACCGTTAAGTGTCGTTAATCCGCGTTCGGAGCGCTGGACAGCGCCGGCGGCGGCACCCGCCAACAAGATAAAACTTGCACAATCCGGAACATCGAAACGCAACCGCCGTGTGAGACGTTTGCGGGGAGAACGGCCGAAAAGCGCCGGATGCCGGCGGCTCGTCAGATCCCCGGCGGCTCGTCAGATCCATTGCCTAAACACTTTCCCTAAATCCGGCGCAGGCGGCGCCGGACCCCGATCCGGACCGAGGAATATTGAACGATGCTGCGCGCATATAGCTGCCTCACCGAACAACACGATCTCTGGCTTGTCTTCCTCGCCGCATTGATTTGCATTGCTGCTTGCGCGACATCCATGAAACTTTTCAGTCGCGCCAAAGACGCGGAGGAGGAGCGGGCCCTTTTGGGGTTGTTCGGGGCGGCCACTGTCTTCGGCGCGGGCGTGTGGGCGACCCATTTCATTGCCGAGTTGGCCTATGAGCCGGGTTTTCCCATAGGCTACGATCCCGGTTTGACCGCACATTCGTTCGTGGCCGCGATAGGGACCGTCTGGCTCGGGATGTTTGTCGCGCACCGGTATGCGGCTCCCGTGCTGGGCGGCGCCATATCGGGGCAGGCATCGCCGCGATGCACTATATAGGGATAGCCGCGTTGCGGGCGCCCGCCCAACAGCAGTGGGACGCCGACTATGTCCTGGCGTCTGTCGCCATTGCGATGACCTTCGCCGCCGCTGCGATGGGTGTCTCGTCATGGGGACCGGCCTGGCGGGGCCGCCTCATGGCCGTGGTGCTGCTCGTTCTGGCGATTGTCGGATTTCATTTCGCGGCCATGGCGGCCGTCACTCTTGTGCCAGATCCGCTGATCGCGGTGCCGGCCATGCCGTCGCCCCGACCGTCCTCGCCCTCGCGGTCGGTACGGTGATGGCTCTCATTGCCGGACTTGGGGTAGTGGGCGCCGTGGATGATTATTTGGCGTTGAGGGCCGTGCGCGAGGCGGAGCGGCTCCGGCGCAGCGAGGACCATTTGGCGCGCGCTCAACAGACCGCCCATACCGGCAGCATCGAACAGGATTTGCGGACTGGCGCCATCGAGTGGTCCGGCGAAACCTACCGGATCTTCGGTCTCGATCCAAATCTGCCTGCGCCCGTGGGGGAAGCTTTCCTCGATCTCTTTCATCCCGACGATCGCGCCGCGTGTGAAACGCAGGGACCCGCTCACCAAACCGCCGCCTCGTGCAAGCTCCATGACATGCCGCGCGTTGACCTCCGGTTTCGCATCGTCCAGCCTGGCGGCGCGGTGAGACGGGTTCATCACGAATCCGAATTGGTTTTGAATCGACATGGCGAAGCGGTCCGCTGGATCGGGACATACAAGGATGTGACCGAGGCTTATGAGGTGGAAGAATCGTTCAAATTGGTCTTCGAGGACAATCCGGTTCCGATGTGGCTCTTCGATCCCGAAACCCTGAAATTTATGGCCGTGACCGCCTGCGTCAAGCCTGCGCCGAAGCGGCGGCATGGCCGGACAATTTGAAAGTCGCGGTGAATCTTTCGCCGGTTCAGTTCCAGAAAGGCCACTTGCCTCAAATGGTTCTCGCGGCGCTCGCGAGTTCGGGACTGCCGGCGGCGCGGCTCGACCTCGAGATCACCGAATCCACTTTTCTGGTGGAAAGCAAGACCAACCTCGCCACTTTGCGCCGCTTGCGCGCGCTCGGCGTCAGCATTTCGATGGATGATTTCGGCACCGGCTATTCCGGCCTGAGCTATCTGCGCGCGTTTCCCTTCGACAAGATCAAGATCGACCGGTCCTTCATTTCCGACCTTGGCGAGAGCGGAGGTTGCATGGCGATTATGCAGGCGATCATCAATCTTGGATCGAGCCTCGGCATTCCCACGCTCGCGGAAGGCGTCGAGACG
The DNA here is from genome assembly GCA_003244015.1 of Hyphomicrobiales bacterium. Lineage (GTDB taxonomy): Bacteria > Pseudomonadota > Alphaproteobacteria > Rhizobiales > Beijerinckiaceae > Methylocapsa. The sequence goes on from QHBR01000426.1 coordinate 9,316, forward strand.
GAAAAGCAACTCGCCTGGGTGCGCGAGGTCGGCTGCACGGAAATGCAAGGCTATTTGTTCAGCCGGCCGATTCCTGCGAGCGAGATCGCCGGAATGCTGCGTTCGCTACCCAACTGCCGGCAGGTCGATCAATATCTTCTCACCGCTTAGCGCGGACCTTTTAGAACATGTCCAGAAAAAGTTGGCGACGGCGTAATGAGGTGAGGCGGCGTATCCGTCTCGGAGGCGGGCGAAGTTCGTCGCGTCCATGGCGATCTCAACAGAAGCCACCGCTCGCGCTCGCGCTGGCAGCCACCGCGCCTATTCCCGGGAGCGCCGGTCAAGCAAGCCATGGGCTTTTCCCCGCCCAAGCTTGCAGCCAAGCGCGAAGGGCGTCTCTATCGCGCAAAATAGGGCAGGCATGGGCCGGACAATCATGACGTTATATTATAACGTACCGAAACGTCGGCCTGGCAAGCTTTCCGCCAGGCTGGAAAGGTCCACTTGAGTAATGTAATCCACGGAATATCCACGTCATTGTAGTCCCTATCTATTCTTGCCGTCGTATGGCACGCGATATTCGTCGGCCCCACGAGAATGGCAGAATGTTCGTAGCTGTTGACGTTATCTTTAGACGCATAAAATAGAGCATCGCCCGGCTCAAGACTGCCCAAAGCCTCTCTGTCGATGAGGCCGTCAGGCAGGCCCTTGAAGAGAAAGCGCGCACGGCAGGCGTTTTTCCCAAGCCGCCAAAGCCGCGCGATCAATCCCCCGAAGCCATTGCCGCGCGGCATGCGAGCGCAAACCGGATTGTCGCGGAAATTGCGGGAATGACTCTCCTCGACCAGCGATCTCCGCAAGAAATCATGGACGATCTTAGCACCCTATGATTGCCGTCGATAGCTCGGCCTTGATCGCCATACATTTCGACGAACCAGAGAAGCAAGCCATTCAAGACGTTATCGCTGGCGGCGAGCGTTGCTTCATGTCGGCGGTCAATGCACATGAGAGGACAAGCGTCTTGCGTATGCGCCGCGGTTCGCAGGCGGTTGCGTGGCTCTGGCAACTGTTGGCGGAATACGAAATTGAAATCGTCCCCTTCGACGAAGCGCAGCTGCGGATCCTGCGCCGTCGGGCAAAAACGCATGGGCGGCTTGCTGTCAGCTCCACCGGCCGTCCAAAAGAACGAGCGCATTGGCAAGGCGCGCGAACCGATGCGTCAGCGAACCATCTCGCGTCATGGCGATCAGCTTCTCGCGATCTTCTTGGCTGAGGAGGCCAGACTGAATCATGCGCGCAACAGACTCCGTCCAATCGGAAACCGCACGAAATTTCTCCCGGATCTTCAATGAGCCGGGGTATACCGCCATTAGGAAGCGCGATTGGCGTAAAGCGGCATCCTTCAAATTCGGTATGGCCACTAGCTGGCGAGACCGTTCACCCGGATGCCCTGGAGCCACTGTATTAGTTCGATGCGATTTGACAAACAGGCTTGCCACCGGCGCTTCAACTGCGTATCGGATGTTCGCGCGGTTGAGCCAAACGTACCGGCGCGAGGTGGAGCGGAGTCTTCGTGTTTTCAAGCCATATTCAACCGCTCGTCGCGCCGCACGGCTATTGGTTCGTCTTCCTCATCGTCATGCTGGAGAGCGCGGGCGTTCCTCTGCCTGGAGAAACTGTTCTGATTCTGGCCTCTGTCTATGCCGGAGCGACCGGCGAGCTTGACCTGTCCCTTGTCATCGCCTGCGCGGCTGCGGGCGCGATCACCGGCGACAATATCGGTTTCTGGGTCGGCCGGACATGGGGTACGAAATTCCTTCTGCGCTACGGCAAATTTATTCACCTCCCCGAAGAAAGGCTCATACTCGGGCAATATCTCTTCAAAAAGCACGGCGGGAAGATCGTTTTTTTCGGCCGTTTTTTTGCCTTCCTGCGGGTTCTCGCGGCGCTGCTCGCGGGAGCGAACAAATATCGATGGCCGCCATTTTTGTTCTTCAACGCGGCCGGAGGCATCGTTTGGGCGCTTGTGTTCGGAATAGGCGCCTATGTGTTTGGCGATTCGATTCATCGCGTCAGCGGCCCGCTTGGTGTCATCGCGCTTGGCGGTGTTGTCGCCGGCGTGATCGCTGTCATGTACATCGTTCGCCGCGAGGAAAGGAAGATGGAGAAAAAGCTCTCAAAGAGCGATGTGGATCTTCACAGGCTCTCATGACAAGCGTGGGGCCAAGAGCAGGCCGCGGGCGGAAGGCCGCGGCCCGGTCATTGCCGCATTTGATCCGCGGCCTTCACGGTCAGCCGGTCATTTGGCCCGGCCGTTTCTGCACATCGTGGGATATTGAACAAGTCCCGCAGCTATAGCGCACGGCTCCGCAGACACAGCGACCATTGTATTTGCTGTTCATTGTTCTCACTCAGCTTGCGTAGCTGAATTTCGGTTGCCAACCTGCAGCGCCTTCCGGTATGAGATCAAAGAGGTGCCAGACACTGCAGGAATCGTCACCGTGCGTGAAGGTCGTATCCGCCACCCGCATGATCTTGTCGCCCTTGCGCTTGAAGACCGAAACCCCCGGCATCACGCGGCCATTCGGGCGATAGCCCATATCTTCCGCAAATGTCTGGCCTTGGTTCGAGACCATGGGAAGCTTCCAGCCGCGGCCAGCTGCGAAACTCTGCTGTCGCTCGGGCGTGTCGGGCGACGCCACCACAAAAGCCGCGCGATTGCGCAAGTGCTCGAAAACACCATTGAAGCCATCGGCCCACATCGTGCAATGCGCACAGGTGGATCCCATGTTGTGGATGACGAATAGCGTGTCCTTGTCGCCGAACAAAGCAGACAGCCGCGCCTTGCCCTGCGGCATCGCAAATTCATAGTCCTGAACTTCCTCGGGCTCGATCGATGCTTGAGCGCTCTGGTTGATCAGAGCGGTTCTCT
>QHBR01000139.1 GCA_003244015.1 Hyphomicrobiales bacterium
AAGGTCAATGCCGCTGGTATTACATTCTCGGCAATCCGCCGTTCGGGGGGCAAAGCTATCAGGCGGCGCAACAACGCGATCAGATGCGCCGAATAATTGACGCTACGAGCGGGCGGGCGGGATCGCTCGATTACGTCTGTGCATGGTTCCTCAAGGCCGGTGCGTATTTGCGCAATGGCATGTCACGGATCGGCTTTGTCGCGACCAACTCGATCACGCAAGGCGAGCAGGTCGCGCAGCTCTGGCCCTTGCTGTTCGATCGCTTCGGGTTGGAAATCGCCTTCGCACATCGCACCTTCGAATGGATGAGCGATGCGAAGGGCAAGGCCCATGTTCATTGCGTCATCATTGGGCTAACTCGACACGACGATGAGCCGAAGGAGAAAAGGCTTTTTTCCTACGACACCATTAGGGGTGATCCGCACGCGAGCCGCCACGCAGCGTTGTCGCCATATCTCTTCGACGCAAGCGGCCTGTCGGATCGGCATGGGTTAGTCAAAGAGTGCTCGCGCCCGCTGTGCGATGCGCCAATCGCACGCATGGGCTCAAAAATCGTTGATGGCGGGATCTACATTTTCGACGAAGCCAGCCGAGCCGAGTTCCTCGCCCAAGAGCCGGAGGCGGAACGGTATCTGTGCCCGTTCATCGGGTCAGAGGAATACATAAACGGCGGCAAACGCTGGATTCTTAGTTTGGACGGCGTTTCGCCCGCAACTCTCCGGTCCATGCCACGCGTGATGGAGCGCGTCGCAGCGGTCAGGAAATTTCGGCTCGGAAGCAAGAAAGCCAACACACGCGAATTGGCAGAAACGCCAACGCGCTTTGAGGTAATGACGATCCCTACCGTTGACTACTTGGCGATACCCGAGGTGAGTTCCGAGCGGCGGGAATACGTCCCTATTGGCTGGCTCAAGCCACCAACGATCCCAAGCAACCTCGTGCATACGGTTCCCGACGCCACCCTATCCGACTTCGCGCTCATCACCTCGTGGTGCACATGGCGTGGCTGCGCAACATCGGCGGACGGCTTAAGAACGATTACCGGTATTCCATCGGTATCGTCTACAACCCGTTCCCCTGGCCGCAACTCGATGACGCTGCCAAAACAAAACTCGAAAAGCTTGCGAAAACCGTGCTCGACGCACGCGCGGCACATGAGGGCGCGACTCTCGCCGACCTCTACGATCCCGATGTCATGCCGGAGAATCTTGTACGAAAAACTCACCGCGCCGATGCTCGCCGCCGCCGCGAAGCCCAAGCGCGGCCGGAAAAAGTGAAGACCCGGCGGCGCCTTCGAGCCAAGCCGTATCGATGGCCGCGACTATTTTCAATGAATTAATATCTATCCACGCAGAGCTCCTTGAGTGAATGCGCGTGTTAATACTTGTTATAAATTAATTAATAGTGCAACGTAATGTTAACACACTCAAATCGTAAAAATTGTCTTTACTTCATATTTGATTTACTGAATCATATAAAGCTTGGATTCAGTGTGTTGCTTAAACTGGTTTTCATTTGTGGCGCGTAGTTTGATTGCATGGACGCGCCGGTAGGCATGCCGCCGCACGCAAGAGACGAGGTTAATCTTACGATGAGTGCCCTGAAAAGCGAGGCCGCGCAGCCTCGCGCCGACCGGTTCGCCGAGGTCCGGCGCGCCTATCTCGAGGCCTTGACGCTCGTCGAGCGGCTGCATCGCCGCCTTCTCGACGTGATCAAGGACGAATTCGACCGGCGCGGCCGCAGCGACGTCAATCCCGTGCAAGCCTTGCTGCTTTATAATATCAGCGACAAGGAATTGACCGCCGGCGAATTGCGCACGCGCGGCTATTACCTCGGTTCGAACGTCTCTTACAATGTCAAGAAACTGGTCCAATGTCAAGAAACTGGTCGAAACCGGCTATCTGCACCATTCCCGCTCGCGCATCAACCGCCGCGCCGTGCGAATCAGCCTGACCGATAAGGGCAGGGACATCCACGCCATCGTCTCCGGGGTGTATGACAAGCATGTCGCCACGGTGGAGCAAATCGGCGGGATCACCGCCGGCGAGTTTGCAAGGCTTAACCAATCGCTGGTCCGGCTCGAACGTTTCTGGACAGACCACATAAGGTACAGGCTGTAGGTAAAGGCTGCGACGCGCGGGATGCCTTGCTAAAGCCGAAGATTAAGCTTGACCGCGCGAGCCCTTACCCCGGGTTATTTTGCCCCGGGTTATTTTGGACGCGGCAATATTTCGAACCTAAACGCCACAAATTCGCCGTCCTGTTTGTGCCATTGTTGCCATTGCGGCGCCAGCTTTTAAGAGAAGAATAAGGCACGGGCCATTGTCTTGCGTTTGGGTGCTCAATAGGTCTTCAAGACGCTCTTCGGGTCTTCAAGGGGCTCTTCCAAACCGATGACGCCACTGGCCGCGAGGCTCGGCCCCGCTGGATCGTCCCAGGCCGGGATTCGGTCCGCGCGAGCACCGGATCGCACAACCGCCGCCGGACGAGGATTGGAAGACCGCGGTATTGGAGGTCGAGGCATTGGGATTTGGAACGAAAAAAGATTTGTTGCGCCCGCTGTATCGTCAGTTTTACCCCATTGTGCGCGCGGCTTCGGTCGTGGCCGCCGCCTTCGGGTTAACCCACGCCGCTGGCGCGGCCGCGGGGCAGGGCGGCCCGCCGTTCGGCGAGCAGGCCGAGTGGGCGCAACGTTACGATGCGGATCCGCGCCTTTCGGTGAGCCGCTCGAACACGCCGGTTCTCGCGGTGGATACTTTCGCGGCGACCGGACAGGCGATCGAAACCTACCGCCAGATCGTCGCCAACGGCGGATGGGTCGCGGTTCCCGCGGGACAGACGCTGAAATTAGGCGTTAGCGGCCAGGCCGTGGTCGCCCTGCGAAAACGGCTCGCGGCATCGGGCGATCTCGATCCTTCGGCCGGGGCTTCGCCGGTTTTCGATTCCTACGTCGATGCCGCGGTGAAACATTTTCAGGCCCGTCACGGGCTGCTCCAAACCGGCGTGGTCTCAAGGGAAACCTTTGTCGCGCTCAATGTCCCGGCCGATGTCCGGCTCCATCAGCTCGAGGTGAACCTCGTCCGGTTGCGCTCCTATTCCGGCAATCTTGGCGAACGTTTCGTCATGGCGAATATCCCGGCGATGGCGGTCGAAACGGTCGAGAACGGCATTGTCGTGACTCATCACGCGGCGGGCGTCGGCAAGATCGACCGCCAATCGCCAGTGATGATGACGAAGGCGATCGACATTAATTTCAATCCGTATTGGACCGTGCCCGCCTCGATCATCCGCAAGGATTTAATCCCGCGCATGCAAAAGGATCCAAACTATCTGGCCGACCATAAGATCCGGATATTCGACAAGGACGGTCAAGAGCTTCAATCCGGTCAGATTAATTGGAACTCGCTCGATGCGGTCAATTACAAGTTCCGCCAGGATCCGGGCGGCGATCTCAATTCGCTTGGAGTCGTGCGCATCAACATCAACAATCCCTATGGTGTCTATATGCATGACACCCCCGAAAAAGGCATTTTTGGCGATGATGACCGGTTTGTGTCTTCCGGTTGCATCCGCGTCCAAAACGTTCGCGACTATGTGACCTGGTTGCTCAAGGACACGCCGGGCTGGGATCGCGAACATATTGATGACGCGATCCGCTCCGGCGAGCGAGTCGATGCCAAGCTCGCGGCCCCGGTTCCGGTGTATTGGGTATACGTCACGGCGTGGGCCACGCCCGAGGGTCTTGCCGAGTTCCGCGAGGATATTTATCAGCGCGACGGCTTTGGGCCGGATACGGCCGACGCTTCGCCGGCCCCGCTCCCGCAAGTGCAACCGCTTCCAGAACCCCGCGCTCTCAGTGCGCGCAGCCCCGCTCTCGAACCCATGAACGACGACGAATAATTTTCGCTGGCTATGAATGCTTCGCCGGCCTCATAAACGAGATCGTGCGATAAAGCTTTAAAGAGCCAAGGAGGACCGCTGCGGCTTGTAGCGGTCCTGTTTGGGTTCCAGCCGCGTAAGCTCTACCGGTCCATGCCACAAAATCTGGCTGCTTCGCCCCGCCTTGGGTTGGATGCCATCAGCCCCGGCACAATGTTTTTCTGAACGAATCATCGTCGAGCCGGGGAGAATCATGCAAGGCGGCCGTCCGGAAAGGCCTTTTCTGTCATCGGCAATTGCCGTTCGAATGAGACCTCCTAGGCTTCGTTCGGCAACCAAGACGCGCACCCAACCGAAAACAAGTGGCGCCAAAGCCGCACAAATTGTTTTTCTGAACGTCATCCACAATTTCCTGCGGGACCGGGCTTTTGCACCGGCGTCCGAATGCTATGCTGGCAATGATTCGAACATTGTTCGTGTGAGGTTGGTCTGCATGCTGCGTGGAAAGCTTGTTCCGGCCACGCGCGCGATTTCGGGGGGTGATCCTTGGACGGCAAAAATTCAGCGTCGCGCCGGTTCGATTTCAATGCCACCCCTGAGCTGGCGGCGATCGAAGCGGTTGACCTTGTTGAAATTTCCGGGCGGGTCAAATGGTTCGATGTCGTGAAAGGGTACGGCTTTATCGTGCCGGACAATGGCGCCGCCGACGTTCTTTTGCACGTCACCGCTTTGCGCAAGGATGGCTTTAGCGTCGCTTATGAGGGAACCCGCGTCGTCTGCGAGGCGGTGCGCCGGGCGAAGGGATTGCAGGTTCTAAAAATTATCTCGATGGATGAATCGAGCGCCGTGCATCGATCCGAATGGCGGCCGCCGCGCGCCTGTGTGGAGGTGGCACAGGCGGGCGGGTTTCAAATCGCCGTCGTCAAATGGTTCAACCGCCCGCGCGGATTTGGCTTTCTGACCCAAGGCGAGGGCACGCAAGATATATTTGTCCATATGGAAACCCTGCGCCGGTACGGGATCGCGGAGTTACGGCCGGGAGAAAGCCTCCTCGTGCGCTTCGGCGATGGCCCGAAGGGACTCATGGCAGCCGAAGTGCGGCCGCTCGACGCGGTCTTGCCCAAGCCGCATTGAGGTGGCATCCGTCGATGCGGCCGTTTGCGGGTCAGCCGCGGCCAAGTCCCACGCGGCCGCAAGCCGATGAAGGTTGCGGTTGAAGGTCATTGGCGAGGAGCCGGTGCGATGCGGCCGGCTGAGATTTGGCCGCTCCTAGTTGAAGCGCACTTGGTCTTTAGCAAATTGTTTTCTTCCATGATCCCGTCCAAAACATCCGCACCTTTTTGCGATCAAGCGCTAACTGCCGGCCCTGCAAGTTTGGCGCGCGGGGTTTTGGCCTTCCTTGGACTGTGCGCAAGCTTGGTTTTTCTTTGCGCGAGTCCGGCGGCGCTCGCCATAGACGCGCCGCCACCCCAAGGCAATCTCGAAACGCTTGAGATCGTCACCGCCAGCGGAACTCATGAATTTTCCGTAGAAGTTATGCGCAGCGGGCCGCAACGCGAACGCGGACTCATGTTCCGCCGGTTTCTCCCGCAAGAGCGTGGCATGTTGTTCGACTTCGCGACCGAGCGGCCGGTGACGATGTGGATGAAAAACACTTATTTGCCTCTCGACATGATCTTCATCGGCCGCGCCGGTAGAGTCGTCGGGCTCGCCGAAAATACCGAGCCCTTGTCGGAAAAAATTATCCCCTCGGGCGCTCCCGCCTACGGCGTTCTCGAAGTCAACGCCGGGACCGCGGACCGTATCGGCTTGCGGATCGGCGATAGCGTCCGCCATCCTCTGTTCGACAAGTGAGGGGACCGGCCATGATTGGGCAGGGCAATCGCATTTCAAAACCGGGCGACGAGTTTGGCGCGGAAGGCGTTGCTCCAGCCGGCTCGGGTGAGTTTCCGGCGTTTGGAGATTTTGGATTTTACGTTGGCGATGAGGTTCGGCGCCATGCGGGCGGCGGATGCCAAGGTTTTCCGGCCGGTTATCGCGGCGGTTTCGGCCTGGTCCTCAATCATGGCGACGTCCAACACCAAGCGGAGCTTGTTCTCGACGACCGAATGGACGCCAACTAAGTTGCGAAGGATTTGGGGCAAGGTTCTGCGCCGCTCATTCGACACAGTCGGCGCATCCCTTGGCTGCCCGCATCGTCTTGCCCCCCTGTTTGTCGTGTCCGGCGCGAACAAACGGGCCATTCTCGCGCGCGTTCTCGCCAATGACATGACGCTGCCCGCCGCCCGCCTTGCGACGCGCGGAACCATCCGCGTCTTCGCCGACCGCGCGGCGGCAGGTTGAAAGTGTGGCCGCAATAGCGTTTCGCCGCTCGGTAGGTGGCAGAGTGAATCTCACCAAATCGACGCTCTCGGGCTTGCCGCGGAGCATTTTGGCGTACAGAGAGGACCTTGCGCACGGCGGTCGGGTTCAGCCTTGCCAGAAAAGTTAATTGGCATCAAACTCAGCTTGCGATACCGGTTCATCTGGGGAATGTCGGTTCAAGTTAGTTCGGGTTCATCCGGGGAATCCCAGTTTATAGCCGTTTGCCCATAAAGCAGGAAAGCCAAGGAGACGCTCAGAATGTCACGACCAGAGTTGAAAATATTAGCTTATCCAGAGCCTTTCACGAAAGCGGAGCTTCAGGAACTACAGAAATCCTTCGAAGACCTGTATAACGTAGAACTACACGAGATTACTGAACAAGGAGATCTGTTTGGGCTTGATCTTGGCTTCGTTTTTTCAGGATTTGTTGTCGGAACGGTCGTTAAACCGTTTGTAGAGGGGTCATGAAGAAGCTTGGAGAAATCACTATGGAATTTCTAAGCAAGAGATTGGGAAAAGGTACTTCGGAACAGACGGCACTTGCTTGGCCCCGTCGGATGTCATCCCTTTCACAATCGCTAGCGTCGCACCACCGGATTACGTGTCTGATCGCCTCAAGCCTGGCTTCGGTCTCAAAACGAAGATTTACATCAATACCCAAGGGTTCAATCAACTCGAGGCCAAAACGGCCCGTCTCGTCCGTGAGGTGGAGATAATCGCGGATGCACACGCGCGATTTTGGCGTCTAGTGGTCTGATTCATTCGG
>QHBR01000026.1 GCA_003244015.1 Hyphomicrobiales bacterium
TTAGAGTCGATCCACTAGGTGTGGACGATTTGGTCGCTATTCCTGCCATCGGCCAGTCGATAGCCGTTAAGCAGCAAGCTGTTCTCGCCGTCTACCTCCGCCGCGTGGCCAGAATAATAGAAGGTCAGGAGAGATCCTCGACCTTCCCTTGGACTTGCCTTCGCAATTGCCTGGATGATTTGATCGGACGTGGGGTTTTGCAAGATCGTCGTCTCGAAACCGAGCTGCGATAATTGGGATGCCATAGCTTCGACATCGTGCGGTGGCGCCGGCAGAGGTTTCAAGTAATTGTACGCGGCGTTCGCTATGAGTATTGCTCTTTTTCTTGTGCTAACCTTAGCTTCCTGGGTAATCGAGATTACGTCCCAACCTGCGACTTTCGGCGGCAATTCGACCGCAAGAGCAGGATTGATACTCCACATCGCGGCGAGAAAAGCGAAAATCGCTGCGGCGACGCTGATCATTGGCTCGTCCTCCTTCGTCGAGGCCTGGCTGCTGAACCATATTCAATCGCCAAATGGACTGGAGGGCAAGCGTGTGACTTAGAAAAGACGGGCAGCCGTGTCGTGAACACGCGCGTGGAGCGGCGCAGATCCTCAGCATTTCCTGCGGGTGGTTGTCGCTGGTTGTTGTGATCGGCCTGATTGCCGACTTTATGCTCGGGGCGTGGCGGGTGGATGCGGCAACCTCGCTTGCGATTATCTGGTTGCTGGTCAAGGAAGGCCGCGAAACGTGGAACGACCAGGATTGCACCGTGGGAAATCTGATGGGATTTCTCGTCGGGAAGAGTTTTTTCATCGAAGGCTACTTCGCGCGTTTGATGTATCGTTCGCTTTACAAGATGCACGAGGTTGCCCTGCACGGACTCGCGAAAGTGATCCTCGGTACGATTGGCCGAACCTTTCGCCGACGCAACGCGCCCGTGGTAAAGCTTCATTAGAGCCAATACGGGAAGAGGTATGCGGAAGTTGGTGACGGCGAAGGGGACAGGCGGCGTATCATGCGAGTGTCCAAGCCCTTCTCGGCCGTCTGGGGAATGTCGACTTATAGGCGAGGAATAGGGTTAAGACCCCAATTTTGGGGATTTCGCGCTCAATCGTCAATCTCTGTATCGGCCGATGTCGACTTACACCTCTGGAACTAATCGTTTCGTGCCCGATTTATAGCCCAGCGGCGGCATAACGGACCTCAATGTTCACGGCGCTATTGGACGCACTCGGCATGGCGTTTGCCATGGGATGGGAAATCCTGTGGCCGCTCGTCCTCGGCTTCGCGCTGTCCGCCGTTATCCAGGCAGTCGTCTCGCATCGCGAGATGAGCCGCCTGTTGCCCGATGATAGCCGGCGCTCGATCGGCATCGCGCTGGCGCTCGGCGCCGCTTCCTCGTCCTGCTCCTACGCGGCCGTTGCGATTGCGCGCTCGATCTTTCGCAAAGGCGCGAACTTCACGGCTGCCATGGCCTTCGAAATGGCATCCACCAACCTGGTGCTCGAACTCAGTATCATCCTGATCGTGCTCATGGGATGGCATTTCATGGTCGCCGAGGCGATCATGGTCGCGATTCTCGCGTTCCTTTTCCGCATGTTCTTGCGACCGCAACTCATTCACGCGGCAAAAGACCAGGCGGAGAAAGGCATTGCCGGGCGCATGGAGGGGCACGCCAAGATGGACATGTCGGTTCCGGCCGAAGGTCCGCTATGGCAGCGGAGCATGTCAGACAAGCGGCTCACCGCGATCAGCCACTACTTCGTCATGGACTGGGCCGCAGTGTGGATGGATATCGTCGGTGGCCTCGTGATCGCCGGCGCAATTGCCGCCTGGGTTCCACAGGATTTCTGGAAGGCGTTTTTCCTGACCGATCATCCGATCCTGGCCACACTATGGGGACCGATAGTCGGCCCATTGGTCGCTATCATTTCCTTCGTCTGCTCGGTCGGAAACATCCCCCTCGCCGCCGTGCTGTGGAACGGCGGCATCAGCTTCGGTGGGGTGCTCGCATTCATCCTCGCCGACCTGATCGTGCTGCCGATCCTGAACATCTACCGCAAGTACTATGGATTGAAGATGGCCGCTTTCCTGCTCATCACGTTCTACGTTGCAATGGCGGGCGCTGCCCTAGTGGTCGAAGGACTGTTTGGTATCCTTCGTCTCATTCCCCTCGAGCGTCACGACCGGCGGCATTGACATGCTGCGGATGATGAATACGCCGGCACGCGGCGACGAGCCGGATCACCACGCCCACCCAAGCTAGCCAGCGCACCTAGTGCCGGGTAGGGTAGCAAGCCTGGTGCACGAGTTCGGATTTCAAAGTGCCGAAGCAAACTTTCCATCGGTGCATTGTCCCAACAATTTCCCTTCCGGCTCATGGATTGGAGCATCCCGGCTGCGCCGAGAACCTTGCGGTAACCGTCGGCGGCTGCGCGGTGAACGCCAACCGCTCTGGGCCGCAAGGGCATTTGGATGGGCAGAAACGTGCCGCTATGGAGGCGTTTCTCCCCAACCGGGAAAATAACACCCCGGAGACCGGACTCGCTGGCTGGCGGCTTCCGTCGATGTGGCGACATGACGAGCGCCCGCCCGGGCCGCCCGCGCGCGGCCTCGATAGGAGAAGGACAAAAGATGTGTGAAGGATTCCGTGAGATTACAGGATGTACTGGTGCTCGTTCGTTCGTGGCCGTTGATTCTTGGCCTGTGACAAGGCTCTCAGCTCGGTCGTCGCGGAGCCAATGAGCACGCACATCTCCTGCTTCTGGGCCCCGTGCCGAGCGCACAAACGAAAGCGCCCCGAAAGCCGGGGCGCTCCCAAAATTCAACCAGCCAGTGCCTCAGGCAGCGACCTTGGTCGGCTTGACCTCCAAGAGCTTGCTGGAGCTCGCGATCGGGATCGACCGAGCCTTCATCGCCTCCGGAATCTCGCGCACGAGGTCGACGTGTAGAAGCCCGTTCTCCAGGCTCGCGCCCTTGACTTTGACATAGTCGGCGAGCTGGAAGCTACGCTCGAAGGTTCGCGCGGCGATGCCCTGGTAGAGCACCTCGCCGGTCTTTTCCTCGTCGTTGGTCTGTTTCTCGCCGCGGATCGTCAGCCTATTCTCCTTCGTCTCGATCGAGAGATCAGCGCCGGTGAAGCCGGCGACTGCGACCGAGATGCGATAGGCGTTCTCACTCGCCCGTGCGATATTATAGGGCGGATAGCTCGGCACCGAGCCTTCCACACTGCCGAGTTGGTCGAGCATGGAAAACACACGGTCGAAGCCGACGGTTACACGGTAGAGGGGAGCAAAATCGAATGTACGCATAGCATGACCTCCTGTTTGAGCGACATGCGAACGGTCCGCCCTCAGGGCCCAACCTTTCGTGTCACGCAGCCTTATGGCCTGCGCGTGTCGTATTTAAGAATGCATCCGAGCCTTTGCAAGGACTAAACCGAATATTTCCCGGACATGCCTGTGTTTTCACATCACGATTACCAGACAACGATCTCAAAATATGCAATGGAAAATTACAATCGTCTAGTTCCTAATTCTTGAATACTACCTGATAATTATCCAATTAATCCTACAGCATTGTTTGGTCTGCGTTCATCGGTGCCCGATAGTCGAAACAGCACGCTGCTCGGCAAGGACGCGGGCGGGCTCTTGGCGTCAACCATCGGGCGGCTCAAGGACACCTGGTGGGAAGAGCACGCACGCTGCCACCGTGTGATCGACGCGCGTGATTGCTAAAGCTTTCGGCATCACACGAGGACGCCGCCATGGGATAGCGGTCCCGGACTTGCCCGGAGCCGCGGCTACTCGACTATTACGCGCCTTTCTTGAACTTGGCGGCTTCTCTTGAACTTGGCGGCTTCCTCTGACCCGCCGGTCGCATCTCCGGCGCTGTAGGAATGCGCGCCGGTGCCCGCGAGCTTGCCTTTGTCGACGATCAGATACTTGTCGCGGATCGGCCGGCCTTCGAACCAGCATTCCAGGATTTCGCGCGTGCCCGCGGCGTAGCGCGCTTGCGCGGAAAGCGACGTTCCGGAAATGTGCGGCGTCATGCCGTGGTGGGGAATCGTGCGCCAGGGGTGATCCTTCGGCGCTGGCTGCGGGAACCACACATCGCCTGCATACATGGGCGGGGAGAGCGAGCCGCCTGGTGGACGCTTCTCGATGACCTTGTCAAACGTGGCTTGAAGACGCCGGAACTTGTCATCGTCGACGGCGCGCCCGGCCTCGAGAAGGCGCTCGCCGCGCTCTGGTCCGGCATCCAGGTCCAGCGCTGCACGGTGCATAAGCACCGTAATCTTCTCGCCCATGCGCCCGACCGGCTGCACGAGGAAATCTCCGCCGATTACACGGATATGATCTACGCCGGCACGAAGCAGGCAATCGAGGCGAAGCGCAAGGCGTTCATCCGTAAGTGGCGGCTGAAATGCCGCGCGGTGGCCGATAGTTTGGAGGAGGCCGGCGACAAGCTGTTCACTTTCACGCGCTTTCCGAAAAGCCAATGGAAATCGATCCGCACTTCGAATGCGATCGAACGCCTGTACGAGGAATTCAAGCGGCGGATCAAGACGCAAACCGTCCTGCCGAGCGCGGAAACCGCCGCCCTGTTGTTCTGGGCATTGTTGGCTTCGGGACAGATAACCATGCGAAAAGTCGACGGCTGGCAAAGCCTCGCCGAAAAGCCTTCCGATCAAATCATTGACCTCGCCGCCGGCGCTGACGCCGCTGACCTCCTTGACAAGCACCGTCCTTGTCGCGGGGCGCACGTCCGACAAGTGCTCCCTCATGGATTTGCGCACGACCGCTGACTGGACGCTGCGGCTGCGGCTTCTCGCGGTCCCCGGCGTCGCCAAGGTGGCCGTTTTCGGCGGCAAGACGCGCTCAATCCAGGTGCAGGTGCATCCGGATCAGCTCATCCAGTACAGCCTCGGGCTTAACGACGTGCTCGCGGCCGCCAGGAAAGCGACGGGCATCCGGGGCGCGGGCTTCATCGACACGACATGCATGGACTTCCGCCTTTAGTATTTATTTCATTAATACATTATCAGTTTGAAACAATACACCCGTTTCCAGACGGCAATGGCCGTGTAGGACGTATACTTATCCCGCTTATTCTTAGATCAAGGCATGTTATGGAACAGCCACTTTTATATTTGAGTCAATATTATGAGAACAACCGCGATGAATATATCGATTTAATGTTCGATGTCTCTTCCAAACGTAAATGGGAAGAGTGGATATATATTTTCCTAAAAGGAGTAAGTGAATCGTGTGAAAATACAATCGTTACGATACACAAAGTTAGAGAACTTCAGGATCAGTATAAAGAAAAATGTCAGCAAGCTCGTTCTTCAGCACTTTTATTGTCAATCATTGATGAAATATTCGACAAACTATATGTGACGGTTCCTGCAATTAAAAATTTGACCTGGACCGGTTATACCGCAGCAAAAAATAACATTAATAAGCTTATCGAGCACGGAATTCTGAAAGAACTCGAATATCCTGGACGCATGAAATTTTATGTTGCGAATGGACTCATGGCGTTATTCGACAGATAGCTGCCCCACCAGATGGATGGGCCGGCGACGGGAGCTAGTGGATCGACTCTAACT
>QHBR01000388.1:0-11522 GCA_003244015.1 Hyphomicrobiales bacterium
TTCCCAAAGTGATCGCGGCGATCGCCGGCCCGAAAAAGGCTGCCGCCGCGTCGGCCGCCGCTTGCGATCCAGCCACGAAAACAAAGGAAGACATGAAGGGAAGGAGGATCGAGGCGCCGGTCACGATAAGGGCGGCGGCGACAACGATCGCTCGTTTGGCGTGGCTCGCATCGGTCAGCGCGCCAGCCGGAGTCTGCACGAGAAGGCCGCAGACGGTGGCAATCGTCATCACGAAGCCGATCTGATCCTCGGCCCAGTGCCGCTCCGTCAAGAGATAGATCGCGAGATAGGGTCCGAGCACCTGGCGAACATCGGCCAGGAAGAAATTCAAGGCATCCAGCCAATATTCGTGGCGCATGAATCATTCCTTGAGACAAGAGCGTCGCTCGCTTAAAGTCTCGCGATCCACCGAAAGTTCCCGGTCCGCTATATGGGACAGCTCGAGCGGTCCGTGGCAAGGCTTTCAAGGCGAGCTGGGGCTCGCTCGCGCGGTTCACTTTTGCGTTCTCGGCAGGAATACAACAAGATCGTTCCGGTTGACGCGGCCAAGCAGCGCGCGCGCCTCTTCGTCGAGTAGATCGCGATCGATCGCACGCCCAGACAGCAATGCGATTCGGTGATTCCATAAGGCATGCTCCGATTTGAGACCCTCTAGCTCGTCGCGCAGAGCCGCGATCTTATGCTCGTATTCGTCGTTGGTTTTAAGACCGCGCTCGCCGTTCACCGCATGCCAGACGAAATAGCCGCCGATCGCGCCGGAAACGCAATAAAGAGCCAAGGGATAGAGAGCCGCGCGCGCGCGCCTGTATATGACCATGCCGCAAGGTAAATGGATCTTGGTAAGCGATTCGTTAATTCGCGCTTACCCGTCCGTTTTCCCGGATCGCTCGCCATCGGGCGAGCCGCCAACGGCCTCAAACCGGGATCCCTTGGGTTTTCGCGAACTTGCGCAATTTGTCGCGCAAGGACTGGCCCCCGGTCGCCTCCTTCAAGATGTTCGCGACAACATCTTCCGCCTCACTGAGATTGGTCGCGAGCACCATAGCTTTGACGGGTCCGATTGACGCGGCCGACATCGACAGGCCGCGATAGCCTAACGCAAGCAAGACCATGGCTTCGAGCGGCTTGCCGCCTATTTCGCCGCAAAGTGTCAATGGCGTAGCGTATTCGCGAGCCTTGTCGGCAATGAGCCTCATGGCATTCAGGACAGGTGCCGACAGAGCATCGAATCGTGTGGCCACCCGCTTGTTGTCGCGGTCGGCGGCATAAAGATATTGCACGAGGTCGTTCGAGCCGACCGAAATAAAATCGGCGCACCGGCAGGTTTCATCAAGCTGCCAGAGCATGGAAGGCACCTCGATCATGACGCCAAGCTTGAGACTCGATGGGGGCGCCCGGCCGTGCCGCCGCAATAGGGCGCGTTCATTCTCGACAACGGATTTCGCGGTTTCGAATTCTCCGAGCGTAGCGATCATCGGAAACATGATGCGCATTTCGCGCCCCGAGCCGGCACGCAGCAAGGCGCGCAATTGCGAACGCAAAAGGCCTGGCCGGTCGAGACCGAGGCGAATGGCGCGCCAGCCAAGCGCTGGATTTTCTTCCTCGACCTTAGCCATGTAGGGCAGGACTTTGTCGGAGCCAATATCGAGCGTGCGGAACGTAATCTCCTTGCCATTGGCCAAATCGAGGGCGGTCCGATAAAGCGCCTCCTGTTCGCTCATCCGGGGCATCCGCGAGGCCAGCATGAACTGAATTTCGGTCCGGAACAGCCCGACCGACACGGCGCCGGTTTCCGCGACGTGCTGGAGATCGACCAGCATTCCGGCGTTCATCAGCAAATCGATCGCGACGCCGTCTTTCGTCACGGCCGGCACGTCGCGCAATTTGTGATATTGCTCTTGCTTGCGCGCGCGCAGCCGCGCCTTTTCGGCATAGGAATGTTCGACGTCGGGCGGCGGGCGCAGATGAACATCGCCGGAGATGCCATCGACGATCACGGCATCGCCGGGCTCAACCAAATCGACGATGTTGGCTACGTCGCCGACGGCCGCGATGCCGAGCGCGCGGGCGACGATGGCGACATGGCTTAAGGCGCCGGATTCCTCGAGGACAAGGCCGCGAATCTTGGCGCGATCATAGTCGAGCAGCGCGGCAGGCCCCATGGCGCGCGCGACGATCACCGAATTATATGGCAAATCCTTGTGCGCGCCCACGAAACTCTGACCGGTCAGCTGATGCAGCAACCGGTTGGCGAGTTCGTCGAAATCATGCAGCCACTCGCGCAAAAAAGGCTCGGTCCGCCGTTGTAATTTGGCGCGCGCGACGTTTTGGACACGTTCGACCGCGGCTTCGGCGGTGAGCCCGGTCGCCACCGCCTCGTGCAGCCGGCGCAGCCAGCCGCGGTCATGCGCGATACGCCGGAACGTTTCAAGAACATCGCGATGTTCGCCGGGACCCAGTTTGCCGCGTTCGATCAGAAGATCGAGCGATTTACGCATGGCGCCAATAGCAGTGTCGAGCCGCTCCATCTCCGACTTGATATCTTCGGCAACGAGCTGTTTGACGACGATGCGCGGCTCGTGCAGGACAACGTGGCCAAGCCCGACGCCGTCGGCGACCGGGGTTCCCTTCAAGGCTAGCGGCCGGCGGAGCGCGATATCCCGGCCAGGCGGGGCCAGCGATTGCAATTCGCCCGAGGCGATCATTTCGGCGAGCAGCATGGCCGTTGTCTCGAGCGCCTCGATCTCCTCTTCGGGATAGGTGCGGCGTGCCTTGTTCTGGACGACCAGCACGCCGAGCGTATTGCCGCCGCGCAGGATTGGCACGCCGAGGAAAGACGAATAGATTTCCTCGCCGGTCTCCGGCAGGTACACGAACGCCGGATGCAACTGCGCATCGGCAAGCGCGAGCGGCTCGGCGGTCTTGGCAATCAGGCCGACGAGACCTTCGCCCGTGCGCAGCGTGGTCAGGTGAACGGCTTCACGGTTCAAGCCTTCCGTCGCATAAAGTTCGAGCCGGTCGTCGGCGCGCAGCACATAGACCGAGCAGACTTCCGCGACCATGTTCGCGGCGATATGGACGACGATCTTGTCGAGCCTGGCCTGCGGGCTGACCGGCTCCGCCATGACCTCGCGAAGGCGGCGCAGCAGCAGACGGGGGCCGCCGAGCGTCCCAAACATGGGCGTTTCCTGTTCAAACCTCAGGGTATCACCAATCCGCACCGGGAAGCCGCATCAACCGGCGGCCAAGGCAGCTAATCCGGCAACGGTTCCATCGATTCCAAAGTTCCAGCGGCCAGCTCAGAATCCCAGACTGGCAAACAGCTTGGCCAATCCTGGCACGCGACCACGGTCCGCGATACCGGATCGTGCTCCAAACTCTTTTTAGTTTTTACATGATCTTCATGGCGGATCATGGTCGAGAGCTATTTCATGTTTCCTGGAAGCATGGGAAAACTCGATACTTTCGATTGAACTAATTTTGTTGAAGCAAACCGCTATCGGCTTCGGGTAAAAATGCTCGCCTTAGCCGATCCCGATTCCCGATTTTGGCCTTCGGTCCGCCTACGTAGCAAACTCCGGACCACGACAATAACCAAAACCTTGAAACAAGAAGAAGACGGCCGCTTTTGGTCAAGCTTTGTCCAAGCCATAAAGGGTATGCAACGTTCTCACCGCCAATTCCGTATACGCGGCTTCGATCAGAACCGAGAATTTTATTTCGGAGGTCGTAATCGCTCTAATATTGATGCCTTTTTCCGCCAGCGCCTTGAATGCGAGCGCGGCCACGCCGGCATGGCTGCGCATGCCGACGCCGATCGCCGAAATCTTCACGACATCGCTCGCGCCGTGCTGACTGGAAAAGCCGATCTCCGGCTGCGCTTTGAATAGAATCGTTTGGGCCCGGGCGAAATCGGCGGCGGAAACAGTAAACGTGATATCGGTCACGCCCGAATCCTCGGATGCCACCTGAACGATCATGTCCACGTTGATATTGGCTTCGGCGAGCGGCATGAATATGGCGGCGGCGATGCCCGGGCGGTCGGCGACACGGCGCAACGTAATCTGCGCCTCGTCCCGCGAGAAAGCGATGCCAGTGACCACTTGGCTTTCCACGATATCCTCCTCGCCGCAAATCAACGTGCCCTGTTTGAAGCCACCCGGATCGTCGAACGACGACCGGACGAATGTCTTGACCTTGTGCACCATGGCAAGCTCGACCGAGCGTACCTGAAGCACCTTGGCCCCAAGCGAGGCCATTTCCAGCATTTCCTCGAAAGCGACGCGGTCGAGCCGCTTGGCTTTCGGCACTATCTGGGGATCGGTGGTATAGACTCCGTCGACATCGGTATAGATGTCGCAGCGGACGGCCCCAAGCGCCGCGGCGACCGCCACCGCGCTTGTATCGGAGCCGCCCCGCCCAAGCGTGGCGATGCGGCCGCTCTCCTTGTGAAGGCCCTGGAAACCGGCGATCACCGCCACTTCCCCCCGGGCGGCAAAACCATCGAGAATCGCCGCAGCCCCAATATGTTTGATCCGGGCCGAACCATGCTCGTTCGAGGTCAGAATCGGAATTTGCCAGCCTTGCCACGAACGCGCGGCAATTCCCTGTTCCTGGAGAACGATGGCGAGGAGACCGGCGGTCACCTGTTCGCCGGAGGCGACAACGGCGTCATATTCGCGCCGGTCGCAAAGCTTTGCTGCCTCCTCGCACCAGCCGGCGAGCTCGTTGGTCTTGCCGGCCATGGCGGAGACCACGACCGCGATATCATGGCCTAGCTGGCGTTCGCGCGCGATGTGCCTTGCAACGTTACGAATGCGCTCTATGCTTGCGATCGACGTGCCGCCAAATTTCATCACAAGACGGTCCATCGGGTCGAAAACGCTCCCTTCCGGGCCGTTGATTTCCGGTTAGGAAATCAACGGCCACGCCGCGGCCGGCGCCGCGCATAGATGCAAATGCCGGCCCATCAAGTCAACCGGAATCCGGCCATGGCAAGCCAGGAAAAGCGCCGCCGCGATAGGACCCTTGATCCGGAGGCGGTCGCCCGTTTCGACCGGCTCGGCGCGCAATGGTGGGATCTGGATGGCCCCATGCGAGCGCTGCACAAATTCAACCCGGTCCGTGTCGCCTATTTGCGCGAGCTTCTATGCCGGCACTTTTTGCTCGACGGAAAGCCGCGCGATTGGCGTTCGCCGGGCGCGCTCCAGGGCCTGACGATCCTCGATATAGGATGCGGCGCCGGCATCCTCTCGGAACCCCTGGCCTGGCTTGGCGCCCGCGTGACCGCGATCGATCCGGCGCGGCGCAACATCGAGGCCGCGAAGGACCACGCCGGGAAAACAAACCTTGCCATCGATTACCGCTGCGTTGCCGCCGGGGAGCTTGCGGCCGAGGGTGTTGTCTTCGATGTTGTTCTCGCGATGGAAGTTGTCGAGCACGTGCGCAATGTTGAACGCTTCCTCGGCGAAGTCGCCGCGATGGTGCGGCCTGGCGGCATGCTTGTCGCCGCCACGCTCAACCGCACCTTGAAGAGTTTCGCTTTCGCGATTCTTGGCGCCGAATATGTGCTGCGCTGGGTGCCGCGCGGAACCCACAATTGGACTCAATTCGTCGCGCCACGCGAACTCGCCAAGGCCTTGCGCGACGCCGGGCTGCGCATCAAGGACGAGACGGGGGTCGTCTACGATCCCCTAACCGGCAAATGGCGGCTCTCGCACGACATGGACATCAATTACATCATGGCCGCCTGCCGCCCATTGTGATGCCGGCCGTTTGCTAAGGAGCTGCGGTTTGGAGCGTTATCCCCTGTGACTGAATCGTGGAGGATTCCCAAGTTGGCATTGGTGTGATTCAAAATTCTGGATGGGAGAAGGCCAGGATGAATGACCAAGCCGTATCCGGAAGATTTTTGCACGCGCGGTGTGGCGGCTGCCGGGGCGGGAGGGAGCTGCCGCGAGGCGCCACAACAGTTCGGCATCGGCGCCAGCAGCGTGGCGCGGGGGCACAGCGCTCCCGGCGGACGGGCTGCGTTGCGGCCAAGCCGGCGGGCGGGGAGCGCCATTCGCGTCTCAAGGACGAGCGCGGCTCGCCCGCGGCGCCGCGGCGCCCGATTGCCGCTTCACGGCATAAGGCGCGCGCTTCTCCCGCGCGCCATGTCCACGCCGGCCATGGCACGATTGGGCGCTTCTTCGCCAAGGAGAAAATCACCTTTTAAGAAAACCGTCTCCGCCGCCGGGCCGGACCGGCCTGACATCGCGGCTCTGCGGATGCGCTGGCAACAGGGTCAAAGCAGCGCGATCTCCGAGAGGCTTGAGGCGCGCGATGCGGCTTTGGAGCCCCTCGCGGCGCGGCTTGTGGCAAAAGTCTCGCCACGCGGGCGAACTGCGATGTCGAGCTTGCCCTTCGAAACATCGATCCCTACAACGATGGCATCCCTCTTCCCCCTTCCTTGCGCAACCGGGCTCGCCAAATGTCGTTTTCGGCGGGCCCAAGCGACTTTTCGGGTTCGATGGCCCTTCGCCAACTCTCCGCGCATCAAGGGCATTTGATGCGCTTCGCTCGGGAGACGGACGGAGAACCAAGCTGGGCTACGGGCTTTTCTGTCCCAGGATGAGCCGGTTTCCCGACCGCCACCACTGGTGCTAGACTATCACCAATGTCATCTCCAAGTTACAAGGATGCAAGTTACAAGGAGGAAGGTGCGGGTTTTAAACAGCCAGGACCAAAATGGAAAAATTCACTTCGCTCACCGGTGTCGCGGCGCCGCTCGAAATGACCAATGTCGATACCGACATGATCATCCCGAAACAATACCTCAAGACGATCAAGCGCACCGGCTTGGGCAGCGGGCTTTTTGCCGAGCTCCGCTATCGCGAGGATGGAACCGAAAATCCCGAGTTCGTCTTGAACAAGCCGGCCTATCGCGAAGCCAAAATTCTTGTCGCGGAAGATAATTTCGGTTGCGGCTCCTCGCGCGAGCATGCCCCCTGGGCGCTGCTCGACTTTGGAATCCGCTGCGTCATCTCGACGAGTTTTGCCGATATTTTCTATAACAACTGCTTCAAGAACGGTATTCTTCCGGTCATTGTTTCGCCAGAAAACCTCGCCAAGCTCATCGATGACGCCAAGCGCGGCGCCAATGCGACGCTCTCAATTGATCTCGAAGCCCAGGACATTCGCGGCCCAGATGGCGGCGTCATCACCTTCGATATCGACCCTTTCCGCAAACATTGCCTCTCGAACGGTCTCGACGATACCGGCCTAACCCTGCAAAAGGCCGCGAAAATTGAAGCTTTCGAGGCCAAGGCGGCGGCGGAACGCGGCTGGCTCTGACCCCATGAAAAAAGGCATGGCGCCAGGCGGCGACCAATGCTAGATAAAGGATAGGACCGTCGCGACGACTGTTCAGAGTAAGGAAACGTTTGCGCCTAGCTAATCGCAACGCTTAAGATGAAGGTAGAGGCTGACATGACTTGGACGACTCCAATTATCACCGAGATCTGCATCGGCATGGAAGTGACGAGCTATCTTTCCGCCGAGATCTGACGGCCTCGGCTCGCCACTTCGTAAAATTTTATGATCGGCGCGCGCCTTGCGCATTCTCGTCTTGGGTTCGGCGGCCGGGGGCGGCTTTCCTCAATGGAACTGTCGCTGCCCGGTCTGCCAGCTTGCCTGGAGCGGCGATCAGCGCGTTAAGCCGCGCAGCCAATCAAGTCTCGCCATCAGCGCCGATGGCGAGCGGTGGCTGCTTTTGAACGCGTCGCCGGATCTCCGCCAGCAAATCATCGCATCGATGTGCCTGCACCCGCGCGGCGCGAAGAGGCATTCGCCTATCGGTGCCGTCTTCGTCACCAATGCCGACGTCGATCATCTCGCCGGACTTTTGACCCTCCGCGAGCAGCAGCCTTTCATGCTGTTTGGAAGCCGCGCAACTTTGGCGCAGACGGGCGCGGGGATTTTTGGCGTTTTGAACAAGGATCTCGTCGATACGCGCGTGGCCGAACTCGATGTCTCCGTGGATACCGGCCTCGGCATCTTCGTCACGCCTTTCGCGGTGCCGGGAAAAGTTCCTCTCTATCTCGAAGGCGCGAACGTCGCGGTCGGCGCCGAAAGCGAGGCGACCGTCGGGGTCGAGCTTAGCGACGGCGCCAAGAGTTTTTTCTACGTGCCGGGCTGCGCCGAGATCAACGAAGGCGTAAGAAAGAGGCTCGCCGGAGCCGCGCTCGTTTTCTTCGACGGCACCACTTTCACGGACGACGAGATGGTAAATCTGGGCTTGTCCAAGAAAACCGCCTGGCGCATGGGGCATGTCGCGATGAGCGGCGAAAAAGGCTCGCTCGAGCGGCTCGCATCTTGCGCGATCGGCCGCAAGATTTATGTTCATATCAACAATACGAACCCGGTTCTGATTGAGGATTCGCCGCAACGCGCAGCCGTCGAGCGTGCCGGTTGGGACGTCGCCTACGATGGCATGGAGATCTGCCTGTGAGCAGCCCCAAACCGGTTCTTACCCGCGAGGAACTCGAAGTCCGTTTGCGCCAAACCGGGGCGGAGCGCTATCATAATCTGCACCGGTTTCACCGCCGTCTGCACAACGGTCAATCCACATATGAAGAAGTGCAGGCCTGGGCGCTCAACCGCTACTATTACCAGGCGATGATCCCGATCAAGGATGCGACGATCCTGACCCGGATGCCGGATGTCCGGGACCGCCGGCACTGGCGCATACGCATCGAGGATCATGACGGCCGCGACGAAGGCGACGGCGGCATCGAGCGCTGGCTGAAGCTCACCGATAGCCTGGGCTTTTCGCGCGATTATGTGATCTCGACGCAAGGCATCTTGCCGGGCACGCGTTTTGCCGTCGAGGCCTATGTCGAATTCTGCCGCACGCGGACCCTGCTTGAGGCGATCGCCTCGTCCCTCACGGAATTGTTTTCCCCCGCCATCATCGACGAGCGGGTCGCGGGCATGCTTGCCCATTATGATTTCGTCAGCAAGGACACGCTCGCGTATTTTTCGCAGCGCCCGGTGCAAGCCAAGCGCGACAGCGAATTCGCCCTCGATTACGTGAAGCAAAACGCCGCGACTCGCGCCGGGCAGGATGCCGTCCTCGCCGCCCTCGAATTCAAATGCTCGGTGCTTTGGGCGCAGCTCGATGCCCTTTGGAGCGCTTATGTCGATCGCGCCGTTCCGCCTGGAGCCTGGATGCCGGGATCCGAGGCCACCCATGGTCAAGCGGCATGATGCGAACAAGCCACACGGACATCGCTTGGAAACCGTGCCTGGCGCGCGGCGTTAGGTTGAAATACGACGAGACGCGACGCGAATGGCTGCTCCTCGCGCCCGAGCGCGTGATCAAGGCCGATGCCATCGCGGTCGAGATTTTGAAACGCTGCGACGGAACCGCCACGTTCGCGGCGATCGTCGATGATCTCGCTGCCCAATTTTCCGCCGGCCGCGCAAGGGTCGAGACGGATGTGCGAGCGTTGCTGGAAGAGCTCGCGGCCAAGCGAATGGTGGACGTATGACCGCTTCGCCGGCAAAACTTGACTCGAAAGAAAGAGGTGCCGCGCCGGTCGCGCTTCTCGCCGAGCTGACGCATCGCTGTCCTCTCGGGTGCCCCTATTGTTCCAATCCGCTCGCGCTCGACGCGCGGGCCGGCGAACTCGACACCGCTGAATGGGCCCGCGTTTTTTCGCAAGCAGCTCAGCTTGGCGTTTTGCACGCGCATCTTTCCGGCGGCGAACCGGCGGCCCGGCACGATCTTGCCGAGATCATCGCGCATTGCGCGAAAGCGGGCCTTTACACAAATCTCATCACCTCCGGGATCGGCCTCACGCAGGATCGGATCAAGGAACTCGCCGATGCCGGGCTCGACCATGCCCAGCTCTCGATTCAGGATTCCGACGCGCCATCGGCCGACCGGATCGCGGGCTACAAGGGAGCCTTCTCGCGTAAACAGGCGGTCGCACAGTGGATCACGCGAGTGGGACTGCCGCTCACCGTGAATGCCGTGATCCACCAGGCCAATATCGGCCGGGCCGGGAAAATGGTCCGGCTCGCTGTCGCGCTCGGGGCCCGCCGGGTCGAAATCGCGCATACCCAATATTACGGCTGGGGGCTCCTCAATCGCGCCGCGCTCATGCCTTCGCGGGCTGCGGCGGACGCGGCGATTGCCGAAGTCGAAGCGCTCAAAAAGACCTATGCCGGTGTAATCGTCATCGACCATGTGATCCCCGATTATCACGCCCGTTATCCGAAGGCATGCATGGGCGGATGGGCCAAACGCGGGTTGAATGTCACGCCCTCCGGGAGAGCGCTGCCTTGCCACGCGGCGGAAACCATTCCAGATCTGGTTTTTTGGAATGTGCGCGATCGTTCAATCGAGGACATTTGGACAAATTCGCCCGCTTTCAATGCGTTCCGGGGGACGGATTGGATGCTTGAGCCTTGCCGCTCCTGCCCGCGCAAGACGATCGATTATGGCGGCTGCCGGTGCCAGGCACTGGCGCTGACCGGCGACGCGCGGGAGGCGGACCCCGTTTGTCACCTTTCGCCGCATCATGATAAGGTCCTAAAAGTCGCTGTGCTCGCGGCGCAAGGCGAAGACGCGGGCGGCGCGGACGCCTATAGCTACAGGCGGATGAAATCGCGCGAGCCGGCGTAAGGGCTCTTTTCGCTTGCGCGATGAGACCGGATGACGCCGTCTCTAGTGGAAAAGCCAGTCAAACCTTGGAAATCGGGCATCGACCGTCTATATTCACGGAGTTGCGGTGGCGGACGCCGCATCGCTGGGCGCAAGCGTCCGGCAGGAGACGCAAGCGATGACGGACGCCGTGAAAGGTCCGGTCGACCTTCCCCAGGACCTGAACTCCACTTCGCTCGACGACAAATACGATCTGACAAAGCGGCGAATCTTTGTCTCCGGTCCGCACGCCATTGTCAGGCTCCTCCTCATGCAAAAGGAGCTCGACCGGCGCAATGGGCTCGCCACGGCCGGATTCATTTCGGGCTATCGCGGCTCGCCGCTCGGCGGTCTCGACCTGAATTTCTTGCGCGCCAAGCGCCCGCTCGATGCCGCCGGCATCCAGTTTCAGCCGGGCCTCAACGAGGATCTCGCCGCGACCGCCATATGGGGGGCGCAACAGGCCGAGATGCGCGGGGAAGGCAAATTCGACGGCGTCTTCGCGCTCTGGTACGGCAAGGGCCCGGGCGTCGATCGCAGCGGCGATGTCCTCCGCCACGCCAATCTCGCCGGCACCTCGAAATATGGCGGCGTGCTTGCCCTCATGGGCGACGATCACACCGCCGAATCCTCGACGACCGCGCATCAATCAGAATTCAACTTCGTCAATGTGATGATGCCGGTCCTGTCGCCGGCTGGCGTGCAAGAGATCGTCGATTACGGGCTTTACGGCTATGCGATGAGCCGTTTCACCGGCACCTGGGCCGGTCTCAAATGTTTGAAGGATACGGTTGAATCGACGGGCTCGATCGACGTCTCGCTCGATCGCGTG
>QHBR01000388.1:11543-31030 GCA_003244015.1 Hyphomicrobiales bacterium
GTCCTCGATCAAGAGAAGCGCCTGCAGAATTTTAAGCGCGACGCCATGCTCGCCTGGCTCCGCGCCAATCGCTTGAACAAAATCATCACGTCCGGTGGTTCCAACGCGAAAATCGGCGTGATCACGGCAGGAAAATCCTATCTCGACGTGCGTCAGGCGATGGACGACCTCGGGATCGACGAGATCGCGGCGAACCGGCTCGGTTTGCGGCTCATGAAACTCGCCTGCACCTGGCCAATCGAGCCCGTGGGCCTTCGCGAGTTCGCGCGCGGGCTCGAATTGATTATCGTCGTCGAGGAAAAACGATCGCTGATCGAAGTCCAGCTGCGCGAGGAGCTTTACGGCTCGCCGAGCCAACCGGTCTGCGTCGGCAAGAAGGACGAAGACGGGAACTGGCTGTTTCCGGTCACCGGCGCGCTCGACGCCAATGACATCGCGATCGCGATCGGCCGCCGCCTGTTGTGGTTCACCGGTGGCGAGGATCTCGAACAGCGGGTGCGAAAGCTCGAACGCGCGCAGGCGGCGCTCGCCATGGCCGGGGAGGTTGCCACCCGCACCCCTTATTTCTGTTCCGGCTGTCCGCACAACACGTCGACAAAAGTGCCCGATGGCATGCGTGCCTATGCCGGGATCGGCTGCCATTACATGGTCCAATGGATGGACCGTTCCACCGAGGGCTTTGCCCAGATGGGCGGCGAAGGGGCGAACTGGATCGGCGAGGCGCCTTTCTCACAACGGGCACATGTGTTTCAGAACCTCGGCGACGGCACCTACGATCATTCCGGCATCCTCGCGCTCCGCTTCGCCGTCGCCTCCGGCGTCAACATCACCTACAAGATTCTTTTCAACGACGCGGTGGCGATGACCGGCGGCCAGCGCCTCGAGGGCGGACTGACCGTCGAAATGATCGCGCGCCAGGCCGCCGCCGAAAACGTAAAGCGCATTGTCGTCGTCACCGACGAGCCGGACAAATATCCGGCCGCTACGCGATGGCCGGAGGGGCTCGCCATCAAGCACCGTCGCGAGCTCGACGGCGTGCAACGCGAGCTTGCCGCGATACCCGGCGTAACCGTGCTCATTTACGATCAGACTTGCGCGGCGGAAAAACGCCGCCGCCGCAAGAAGGGAGAGATGCCCGATCCGGACCGTCGCGTGATGATCAACGAGCTTGTGTGCGAAGGCTGCGGCGATTGCGGGTTGAAATCCAATTGCGTTTCGGTCCAGCCGCTCGAAACCGAGTTCGGCCGCAAGCGGGTGATCGACCAGTCTAGCTGCAACAAGGATTTTTCCTGCCTCGATGGCTTCTGCCCGGCTTTGGTTACGGTGCATGGCGCCCGCCCAAGGAAGGCCGAGATCAAACAACAGCAGGATTTTCCCACCCTGCCACGGCCGAGGGTCTCGGCAATCGGCGCCAAGCCCTGTGGGATTCTCGTGACGGGGGTGGGCGGCACCGGCGTCGTCACCATAGGCGCCATTTTGGGCATGGCGGCGCATCTCGAAGGCAAGGGTTGCGGCTCGATCGACATGGCAGGCCTCGCGCAAAAGGGCGGCGCCGTCTACAGCCATGTCAAGATCGGCGCCAAGCCCGGCGATATTCACGCGATCCGGGTGGCCGCCGGCGAAGCCGATCTGGTGCTCGGCTGCGATCTCGTCGTTTCCGGCACAAAGAAGGTGCTCGCCGCCGTGCGCAAGGACGAGACGGGGGTCGTCGTGAACACGTCGGAAATTTTCCCCGGCGATTTCACCCATGATCCCGATTTTTCGCTCCACTCGGAGGGCATCAAACGGGCGATACGCCAGGCTGCGGGGGAACACGTCAACTTTATCGACGCGACCGGCATCGCAACCGCCTTGCTCGGCAATTCGATCGCCGCGAATATGTTCATGCTCGGCTACGCCTGGCAAAAAGGCCTCGTGCCGCTCGACGATGCGTCGCTCCTGCATGCCATCGTCCTCAATGGGGAAGCAGTTGAGATGAACCAGGCGGCGTTTTTATGGGGCCGCCGCGAAGCCGCCAATTCCGCCGCGGTGGAAGCTATTGCCGCGCCTTTGTGCCGCAGCACCGCGACGCAACGGCAATCGCGATCCCTCGAGGAGTTGATTGAGAGGCGTGTCTCCTTCCTTACGGCGTATCAAGATAAAGCCTATGCGAAGCGCTATTTGACTTATGTGAAGCACGTCGACGAAGCCGAGCGGGTCAAGGTGCCGGGCAGGCATGATCTCGCCGAGGCCGCCGCGCGCTATTACTTCAAACTGCTCGCGATCAAGGACGAATATGAGGTCGCAAGGCTTTATAGCGACGGGTCGTTCGCAAGGCAGATCGGCGTGTCGTTCGAGGGCAATCCGCGCCTCGAATTTCATCTCGCCCCGCCGTTACTTGGCCGCAAGAACGCGCAGGGCGAGGCCATCAAATCCAGTTTCGGGCCGTGGATCATGCCAGCTTTCCGGTTGCTCTCCGCGCTGAAAGGGGTGCGCGGAACGCTGTTCGATGTGTTCGGCTATACGAGGGAGCGACGCATCGAGCGCAAGCTGATTACGGACTATGAAATTTTGATCGGGGAAATTTTGACCAGCCTATCGCCGGACAATCATGCGATAGCGGTCGCGCTTGCCGCGATTCCGGAAAAAATCCGCGGCTACGGCCATGTGAAAACAAAGCATTTGAAGGCCGCCAAAGCCGAGGAGCAGGATCTGCTAGAGCAGTTCCGCGCGGGACCGGCGCCGGTGAAACTCGCGGCGGAATAAACGATTTCCACACCAGCGTTCCGTCCGCGGGGTTCCGCTGGACTAGACGCTGGGAGTCGTGGCAGATAGGCGCGGTCTGAGCTATACAAGGAATCGCGCCGCAACTCGAGTGCGAAGAACTCGCGGCTTCATGCGGGCGTGGCGGAACTGGTAGACGCGCTGGACTCAAAATCCAGTTCTGGCGACAGAGTGCCGGTTCGATTCCGGCCGCCCGCACCAACACTTTACGCGCAGAGCAAACGCCGTAGTACGGTCTACCCGCCACGGCCCCTCCACCGAGCAGCGGAACCAGTTCTGGCTCATCGTGCGTTGGGAGAGGCTCGCGGATCATACCGAGAGGTTTCGCAAATCGCCCGATTTCGAGACTTTCGTCGGGATCTTTCGTCAGTTTCTCGCGGGGCCCGCGGCGGTGTCACATTTCATATCCTCGACGCCAGTGCGGGAGACTAAGCCCGGCTGAGCGGCGGACGCAGTGGTGGCCGGATCGGAGCCGGTCCAGCCCGGCATTGAAATCGAGATGCGCAGCGCGCCGCAGTGACGCGGGCGCTGCAATGGAAGCGAAGCGCGACACCAAATTCCGCAAGCCCCAATCTTGGTTCAAAAAATACGCCGGTCTCGACGATAAAGACATCTGGACCAGAATTAAGCTTCGCAATCTGCGCGAAAACATCGTTGCCAAGAATGACACGCGCGAGCCGCGGGTTCTTCCGGTCGCCGTGGCGTAACCCCAGCGCGGCTTCTCGATTAACGCGGCCTGGGACCGCCCCGGACGCCACGATTTTTAAAAAATTCTGACTTTACGTGCGGATGACCAACACCGAACATTTGGCATGCCGCACGATCGTTTTGGCGTTGGAGCCGATAAGATAAGTCGACATGGAAGGCCTATGCGATCCGACCACGATAAGATCGGCGCCCCAATCATCGGCTTCGGCCAGTATCTCGACATAAATACCGCCAAACCTTACGGTATGCGACATGCTCTCCTTTGGAATGGCAAGGCCGGCGCTGATCTCTTCAAGCGCGCGAATGGCGCGCTCTTCTTGCGATTTGTCGAACTCCAGCGGCACATATTCCATGAAACTCGCGGGAAGCAATGTTTCGACCGCGATGAGCCGCATCGCGCCCTTCGACTGAAGCGCGAGCTCCACCGCGGCACCGAGGGCTGGTTTTGCGATCGTCAGTTCGGTCAGGTCGATTGGGATCAGTACCTTTTTGAACATCGAATTTGGCCTACGCGCCGCGGTAACGAACTCCCCCGCTCCCTGGCGCCGGGATGGGGGATGAGGACCCGGCCTGCCCTGGCCCGTCAGGCAGCACTTTCAATTTCGCGCAGCAGGTCGCAAACAGCCGCGAGCGCCGCGTCCGCGGCGGCGCCATGCGGTCCACCCGCTTGAGCCATGTCGCGGCGGCCGCCGCCGCCGCCCTTGCCGCCAAGTTTGGCAGCCGCGGGACGCACCAATTGGACGGCGTCGAAGCGCTCCGTCAAATCGGGCGTGACCCCGACCACGATACCCGCCTTCCCATCGTCATCGACGCCGACGATCGCGACAACTCCGGAGCCGACGCGCTGCTTCGCTTCGTCGGCGAGCGATTTGAGATCTTTCATCGCGATCCCGGATACAACGCGGGAAAAGAAATTGACTCCGCCTAACCTTTGCAGGGGTTGCGCGCTTGCCGTCGCAACCGCACTAAGCGAGGCTTGCGTGCTTGGCGCCAAGGGTTGCGCGCTTGCCGTCCCAACTACACCCAGTGCCAGCTCTTTGCGCGCCTCACGCAACTCGCGTTCAAGCTTCCGGCTCGCCTCGATGAGGCTCGCCAAGCGCTTAGCGGCCTCCTCTTCGGGAGCCCTCAGTAGCGCCGCGACGTCATGCAGTCTTTGAGCCCGCGCGTTGAGATGGCGGCGAGCCTCGGCCGCCGTCTTGGCTTCGATGCGTTGGACGCCGGCCGCGACCGGGGCCTTCGACACGATCGTGATGATCCCGATATCGCCAGTGCGGGAAACATGCGTGCCGCCGCAAAGCTCGGTTGAAAAAGCCGATGTCGAGGAGTCTGGCAAGCCATCCTCGCGGGTGGGCGCAAATCCCATCGAGACGACGCGAACTTCGTCGCTATATTTTTCCCCGAAAAGCGCGCGGGCGCCGGTTCCAATGGCATCGTCGATGCCCATCAGGCGGGTCACGACAAGAGTGTTGCCCAGCACGGCGCGATTGGCGATGTCCTCGACGCGGGCGAGCTCAGCCAAGCTGATCGGTTTTTGATGGGTAAAATCGAAACGCAGCCGGCCCGGAGCAACGAGCGACCCCTTTTGCGCCACGTGTTCGCCGAGCACCTGGCGGAGCGCCTCGTGCAGAAGATGCGTCGCCGAATGATTGGCACGCACCGCCTGCCGGCGTTCGTGATCGACAACAAGCTCAAGAGCAAGCCCAGGGCGCACCTCGCCTTCCTCGACCAATCCTTCGTGAACAAACAGATTGCCAAGTTTTTTCTGGGTATTCTCGACACGGAAGCGAACACCGCTTGCACGCATGACGCCAGTGTCGCCGACTTGGCCGCCGGATTCGCCATAGAAAGGCGTCTGATTGAGGATGACGGATCCGGTTTCGCCAGGGCCGAGAATCTCGACTTCCTTATCGTCCTTGAGGATCGCGGCGACAAGCCCCTCCGCGCGCTCCATGTCGTAGCCCAAAAATTCCGTCGCTCCGGTTTTCTCCTTGACGGCGAACCATAGGGCCTCGGTCGCCAATTCGCCAGAACCGGCCCAGGCCTTGCGCGCCTCGCGCCGCTGGCGCTCCATCGCAACCTCGAATCCTTCGACGTCCACATGAATCGAGCGAGCGCGCAAGGCGTCCTGCGTGAGATCAAGCGGAAAACCGTAAGTGTCGTAGAGTTTGAACGCGACGCCTCCAGGCAGGGTGCCACCTTGCGGGAGTTCGCGGGTTGCGTCGTCAAGGATCGACAGGCCACGCGCAAGCGTGTTCCGGAACCGGGTCTCTTCGAGGCGAAGGGTTTCGACGATGAGCGGCTCGGCGTGCAAAAGCTCAGGGTGGGCCTGGCCCATTTCCCGCGAAAGCGTTGGAACGAGCCGCCACATGACAGGATCCTTCGCCCCAAGTATTTGGGCGTGGCGCATGGCACGGCGCATGATCCGGCGCAGCACGTAGCCGCGGCCCTCGTTCGACGGCAAGACGCCGTCCGCGATTAGGAAAGCGACTGCGCGCAGATGGTCGGCGATGACCCTGTGGCTCGCCTTTTGGGGGCCGTCCGGATCGACACCGGTCACCGAGGCGACAGCGAGGATCAAGGTGCGCATGAGGTCTATGTCGTAATTGGACGTAACGCCTTGCAGGAGCGCGGCGATGCGTTCAAGCCCCATGCCGGTATCGATCGATGGCCGCGGCAAATCGATGCGCTGGTCACGCGAGACCTGCTCGAATTGCATAAAGACGAGGTTCCAAAATTCGAGAAAACGGTCGCCGTCCGCGTCCGAGCTGCCCGGCGGACCGCCTTGGAGTTTGTCGCCCTGATCGTAGAAAATCTCGGAGCAAGGACCGCATGGACCAGTATCGCCCATTGCCCAAAAATTATCGGTGGTTCCGACACGGATGATTTTGGAGTCCGGAAAACCCGCGATCTTCTTCCACAACTCATAGGCTTCAACGTCGTCGTCGTAAATCGTGACGAGAAGCCGGTTTTTTTGCAGGCCGAATTCGCGCGTAATCAATTTCCAGGCGAGTTCGATGGCTAGCGGCTTAAAATAGTCGCCGAAGGAAAAATTGCCTAGCATTTCAAAAAAAGTGTGGTGGCGCGCCGTATAACCGACATTGTCGAGATCATTGTGTTTTCCGCCCGCGCGGACGCATTTCTGCGCGGTCGCCGCGCGCGTATAGGCTCGCTTTTCGACGCCGGTAAAAAGGTTCTTGAACTGAACCATTCCAGCGTTCGTGAACATCAGGGTTGGGTCATTTTGCGGCACGAGCGGCGAAGAAGCCACGATCTCGTGTTCATTCTTGTTGAAGAAATCGAGAAAGGCCGACCGGATCTCGCTGACGCCATTCATTTCGTCACACCCGTAGTCTCGATCCTGATCGTTGGCGAGGCCGCGCGGCGGTTCGGACCCACGCAAAAAGGCAACGGAGCGCTTAGCCCGCGATAAACCAATCCGCGCCTAGCCTACGATACGAGCGCAAGCTCCGGCGCTGCTGTCGAAGGGTAACGATGTGTCCTTTAAAGCATTTTCCGTTTGAGAGGAAAAGTCCACCTGGATGAATTAATCCGCTAGCGGATCACAATAGACCAAGTTCCTATGTTGAGCCTAGCGTGCTCCTGCAAGGTATTTTCCGAAGGCCGCGCTCGCCAACACACCGTCAGCGGCTTCCGAGGGACAAAGCCCCCGGGAAACCAATGCAGCGCCGCCGGACGAACCCTGGCCAAGCGCGAAGGACATCATGACCAACACCAACGCAAATGTGCCCGGCTCAAATCTTAACGGAATGTCGCAGTTTGCGGTAGACATACTATCGCTGGCTGGACAGGGCAATGGACCTCTCAACCAGGATTCGGCATGGTGCCGATCGCGGCGAGTGGGCCATGTCTACCGAGCACCTTGTTCCTCAGGATTTACGCGACCTATACCACGTCCGGGAGTGGCGTGACGCCACCGGTGTGCTCACGACGGCTTGCCCGAACGAATGGGCCGATATTGTCGCAATCTTGCGCGAGTTCCGGCTGTACCGCTCCGAAATCCAGGCGGAAGGCGGAAACCGCTCGCTGATCTCGCGTCGGCTTGATGGTGCGTTCTACAAGCGGGGCTGGATTGAAAAGAACTTTGCGACCGCCATCCTGATCGATGATAGGCGGTTTGACAGCCCAACCCATTCGGTCGATTGCTTCAAGGGCCGCGTGGCTGTCGAGGTCGAGTGGAATAACAAGGACCCGTTCTTTGACCGGGACTGAACAATTTTCGGTTGCTCTTCGAGTTGCGGGCGATTGACGTTGGCGTAATCGTGACGCGCGGCAGCGAGCTACAAAAGATCTTCAATCGCCTTGGCAAAGGCGCGTCCTACGGCAGGGCGACCACGCACCATGAAAAGCTGATTCCGCGCCTGGATGGCGGCGGCGGCGGCTGCCCCGTGCTGGCGTTCGCCATCTCGGAACGGCTCTATCTCGATGATGTCACCCCGCCGCCCAGCGGCGTTCCGTCGCCGAGTTGAAGCCATAAGTCGGCCATTGCGGCTCATAACTCTCGACCGCCTCATTGCCCCACACGGTCCAGCCGCGGCATTTGCCGCGCGAGAACAATTCTAGATAGGGACCGGGGCTACAGGCTTCGATGATGGCATACTGCTCATCGGGCTTGCGGGAATGCTCACGCTTTCGAGACCCAATGTAATTGACCTGTCGCCGCCCCGGCGCGAGCGTCCGCGCGTTTTTCCCGCGCACTCCGAACAGGATCAGTTCTGTGACGTTGCGGAAATAGAATCCCACGCCACGACCGTCAGAACCGCCGTCCTTGCGCAGCTTGTGCCAGACAACGTTGGTTTTGTACTGGAAGCCCCACGCTTCCATCACCTGCAAGCCGAGAGGCAATAGCGCGTTGGGAACCCAAAGGTATAGATGGGCGGTCGGAGCGACGATCTCGCCAACTGGTAGCGCCGCGATCTCAGCGACGGTCATCGTGGCATACCGTGAAAGCCGCCGATGCTCAGGGGCCATCTTGCCCGTTCGGTTTGCAAAGCGCCAAGGCGGATCGACCAGGACCGTCCCGAACCGGCGGCCGGCGACGAAAGTTGTGAGGTCCCCATTGCTCATAACGGCTCGCCGTCTTTGTCGGCCGGGTTCAATTCGAGATTGGTATTCTGCTTAGGCAAGGCACGCTGCATAAACCTGTAGAATCGTTCCCAAACTTGTATTCGCTCGCATCTAGGACATTCCGAATCTTAATTGCCGGTCTCCTCGGCCGGGCCGCTCATGCCGGATTGGTCGAGAAGGCGGTCGGCGATAAGCCCGGAGTTTTCGCGAATGCCTTGCTCGATCCGTTCGGCAATCTGCGGATTGGCCTTAAGAAAATTCTTTGCATTTTCCCGGCCTTGGCCGAGCCGCTGGCTATCGTAGGAGAACCAGGCCCCGGATTTTTCGACGACGCCAGCCTTTACGCCAAGATCGACAAGTTCGCCCGTCTTGGATATGCCCTCGCCGTACATGATATCGAATTCGACCTGTTTAAACGGCGGCGCGAGCTTGTTCTTCACGACCTTGACGCGAGTTTGATTTCCAGTGACTTCGTCGTGGTCCTTGATCGATCCGATCCTGCGGATGTCGAGCCGGACGGACGCATAAAATTTCAACGCATTGCCGCCGGTCGTGGTCTCCGGGCTGCCATACATGACGCCGATCTTCATCCGGATTTGATTGATGAAGATAACCGTCGTTTGCGAGCGTGAGATCGAGGCGGTGAGCTTGCGCAGCGCCTGGCTCATGAGCCGTGCCTGGAGACCGGGTTGGCTATCGCCCATTTCGCCTTCGATCTCGGCGCGCGGAGTGAGCGCCGCGACCGAATCGATGACGAGTACGTCGACCGCGCCGGAACGCACCAGCGTATCCGTGATTTCAAGCGCCTGTTCGCCGGTATCTGGCTGCGAGATCAGGAGATCTTCGAGATTAATCCCGAGCTTTCGCGCATAAATGGTATCGAGCGCATGCTCGGCGTCGATGAAAGCGCAGACACCGCCCTTTTTCTGGGCCTCGGCGATGACATGCAAGGTCAAGGTGGTCTTGCCGGAGGATTCCGGACCGTAAATCTCGACGACTCGCCCCCGCGGAAGGCCGCCGACCCCCAACGCGATGTCGAGCCCGAGCGACCCTGTCGGCACGGTATCGATTTCGACCGCCTTCTGGTTTTTCCCGAGACGCATGATCGAGCCCTTCCCGAAGGCCCGTTCGATCTGCGTCAGCGCGGCGTCGAGCGCCTTCGTCTTGTCCACGGACGTCCCTTCCACGAGACGGAGGTTTGCTTGGATCACGGTGATCTTCCCTTCTGGCATGAGCGGGGCCTATGCGCAAATTTTGCTGCGATGGTTCCATCGTACATGGTTTGTTCTCATTTACAAGTGTTTTTTGCAGGAGTCCGGACATTTGCGATGAATAGCGGCCCGGCTCGAAAAAACCCGGCTCGGTGATGAAGATAGACGTCGGTGGCCGATGCGGGCCGCTCGCACCAAAGGGACAATCGAGGCGTCGCGGACGGTCATGCCGTTCGGGCCGGCGGCGGCGGACGAAACGCCGGCTGCGCGGGTTGACGCTGTTTGGCCCACATCCGCGAACGATGGGCATTTGCGGCCGATCGATCGTCAACCGCCCCCGGCAGCGCGGCGGGATATAGTCTTGCGGCTCGCCTTCTACCGCATCTCCCGCTCTGGCCTAGGCCGAGATGAAAGGCGGGCGAAGGACGCGCTAATGAGCGGGCTTTTCAAGGGGAACGCAGTGATCATCTCTACGCCACGGCGCGTGGGAAAGGAGTACTTACCGTCGCGTTCCCGGCAGCCCAAGCGGGCCGTCTAATCACTCAAAAAAAGCGTACCGTCATCGCGGCCCGGTCGCCGGCGTGAATTTCTTTACGTCGATTTCCCCGGCCCGCTGCCGCATGGTGTAGCCGTTATGCCATGCCTGCGTGCGCAGCAGGGTATCCATGCTGACGCCGAAAGCCTTTTCGACGCGCAAAGCCATTTCCCGCGACAGCGCCGCTTTTTCGTTCACAAGGTCGGACAAGGTGGCGCGGCGCACGCCCAGCACTTCGGCGGCGCGGGCCACGGATAGCCCGAGTTCGTTCAAGATTTGCTCGCGGATGAATTCACCGGGATGCGATGGTTTCATGCCGATTTTAACAGGTGCGCCGTCCATCAACGATAGTTCTCTAGGTTCAGGTTGCATATTTCTCCGCTGTCGAGAGTGAAGGTGATCCGGCAGTTACCGGATGCCGACACGCTCCATGTTCCGGCCCGGTCGCCGGTAAACTGGTGGATGCGCTAGCCGGGTGGATCCTGTACGCCGTCCATGTCCGGCGCGGCAATCAAGGCGGTCAGGATGTGGCGCACCCTTTTGACGAGATCGCGCCGGATTTTGCGGTCGTCGTCGTCTTCGATGAAGTGTTTTAAACCTCCATGGCGGACGGTCCGTATTCTCAT
Source organism: Hyphomicrobiales bacterium (assembly GCA_003244015.1). Classification (GTDB taxonomy): domain Bacteria; phylum Pseudomonadota; class Alphaproteobacteria; order Rhizobiales; family Beijerinckiaceae; genus Methylocapsa. The sequence goes on from QHBR01000388.1 coordinate 22,472, forward strand.
GCCTTGCCGGATTCTCATGCCTGGCGGGTGTACGGTAAACCGTACGAATTGCAAGCTATTTCGTGCTGAATTTGGGCGAAGCTACTGGAAACTAAGGGGCCGGGGCGCCCTCGTGTCACGTGAAACATTTTGGTGCGAACCGCGCGGCAAGCTTGGGGCAGGCACGTAAAGCCGTGTAGGATGCGGGCCCTCCCGCAATCTCAGGCCGAAAGCTTCATGCCGGCAGCGAACGTTTTTACCATCGCGCCTGGCGCGCCATTTTTGCAAACCTTCGCCGCCGCTCTCCTCGAAGGCCGCGTCGTCGATGGCTATTCGAGCAGTCTCGGTCCGCTCGAAATCGCGGAAGCCACGATCTATGTTCCGACACGCCGCGCGGCCCGCGCGCTCGCCGATGAATTTTCCCGCGCGGTAAACCGCCCGGCGATACTGTTGCCGCGCATTTTGCCGCTCGGCGCCTTGGAGGAAACGGAGACAGGACTGTTCTTCGATGAAGGGACACTTGAGCGCACGTATGAGCCGGGTCTCCCCGAGGCGATGGGCGAGATCGCGCGGCGGATGCGGCTCGCCGGACTTATCCTGACATGGGCGCGCGCCTTGAGCCATGCGATCGTCTCGGTCGACGCACAAGGCAAATATGAGTGTGATTCGCGGGAGTCTTTTCTTGTCGCGGCGACCGCTGCAGATGCCTGGCATTTGTCCGGCGAGCTCGCCAATCTCATCGACGAATTGATCATCGAAGATGTGGCTTGGGAAAGGCTCGATCCGCTCGTTCTGCCCGAGTTCGACCCCTATTGGCGGATCACGCTCAATTTCCTCAATATCGCGATCGGGCAATGGCCAAGGATTCTCGCCGAAAGCAACTTGGCGGACAAAGCGCGGCGCCAGGTTGCGCTGATCGAGGCGCAAATCCGCCACCTGCAAGATGGCACGCCAAGCGGTCCGGTCATCGCGACCGGCTCGACGGGCACCAATCGCGCGACCGCGCGCCTTCTTGCGGCAATCGCGCGGGCACCGAGGGGCGCGGTCGTGCTGCCTGGCCTCGATCTTGATCTCGACGATCGCGCATGGGCGATGATCGCGGGCGATCCCGGCCAAAATATCGAGGCCTCGTTCACGCATCCGCAAGCCGCGCTCTCTCGCCTTCTCGGCGTTCTCCAAGTCAACCGCGAAGTTGTTGTGAGCCTCGGCGAGGCCGCTCCAAACCTCGCCATGCGCGGTACGTTTGTTTCCGAGGCGTTGCGTCCGGCGGAGTCGACCAGCGAATGGATCGCCTATCGTGGAAGCGTGGATGCCGACGAACTCGATGCCGCGCTGCAAGGGGTCAGTTTGATCGAGGCCGCCGACGAGCGCGAGGAAGCGCTGGCGCTGGCGGTCGCCATGCGGCACGTTTTGGAGACGCCCTGCGAGACGGCGGCGCTCGTCACTCCGGACCGCAACCTCGCGCGCCGGGTGCGCGCGGAATTTCTGCGCTGGGGCGTCGATGCCGAGGACTCCGCCGGCGAACCCCTAAGCACGAGCCCTATTGGCGCGCTGGCGCGGCTCGCGATCGCCTGCGCCGCGAGCAAGATGGCGGCGCCGGATCTCGCCGCGCTCCTGGCGCATCCGCTGCTGCGGCTGGGGCTCTCCCGCGAAGAAATTGCCCGGCGTGCCGGGCTTCTCGAAATCGGCCTGCTGCGCTCGGCCAGCGCCGCTGGATGCCTTGCCGAACGCATTGCCGGCGAACCTTCCGCCTTGATCGCCGCGGCTCGCGAAGAAGCGAACAGCCCTTTCGCGCATCCGGCGAAGAAGCGGATTTCCCCGGAAGAATGGGAAGATCTGCACGACCTGCTGGTTCGCCTTGGCGCCCAATTCGCGCCGCTCTTGAACTTGCGTGGCAAACTCACCCTGGACCGGTGGGTTGCGGCGCATCGCGACACGATCGCGGCGATCGCTGGCTCCGAGGACGATCGCTCCGAGGGGGAGGAGGCACTCGATGCTCTCTTCGATGAGCTTATGCAACCCCCCCCGGACCACATGACCTTCGACGCCGAATCCTACGGGCTTTTTTTTGCGGCGGTCGCGCGCGAAATCATCCTGCGCGACGCGCCGCGGGCGCATCCGCGCCTCCAAATCCTCGGGCTTATCGAGGCGCGCCTCATCGACGCCGATGTGATGTTGCTTGGCGGCCTCGACGAGACGGTTTGGCCGCCTCAGGCGCGCACCGACGCTTTTCTTAATCGGCCCATGCGCGCCGCGCTGGGCCTCACTCCGCCGGAGCGCAAACTCGGCCAGACGGCGCATGATTTCGCCCAAGCCATGGGCAAAGGCAAAATGATTTTGAGCCGCGCCCGCAAACGCGACGGCGCGCCCGTGGTGACGTCGCGATTCCTTCAGCGCTTGGCGGCGCTAGGTGGCGAGGCGTGGCAAGCATGCAGGCAACGCGGAGATTATTATTTGCGCCTTGCGCGGGCAATCGACCAATCGGCCCCGGTCGCGCCGCCAAGCGACAGACCGCTGCCAAAGCCGCCGGTCGAGCTGCGCCCGAAGCGCCTCAGCGTGACTCAGATCGAGACGCTGCGGCGCGACCCCTACGCCCTTTATGCCGAGAAAATTCTGCGTCTCAAGGAACTCGATCCCCTCGGCGGTGCATTGGGCGTGGGTGAATTCGGCGGCGCGATCCACGCGGCACTGGCGCGCTTTGCCGATGGCCATCCGGTTGGACCCCTGCCGCCAGACGCACGCGAAAAACTTCGCGCTCTTTTTCGCGAAGTGCTCACGGTGCAATTGCAAGACGCAGATTTCGCCGCGCTAAAGTGGCCCCGGCTTGAAAAAACAATCGATTTCTATCTCGGCTTCGAAGCAAGACGCCGCGATAAGATCAAAACGATCAAAACCGAGGCCGAAGGCGAACTCGATTTTGGTCTTGCCGACGGTTCGGATTTCAAGCTTACGGCGCGCGCGGACCGGATCGAGCTTAACGGCGATGGAACGGTAACGCTCGTCGATTACAAAACTGGGACTCCGCCGGGGCTGAAGGAGGTCGAAGTGGGCTTCGCGCCGCAACTGACCCTGGAAGCGGCGATGGCCACGCGGGACGCCTTCAACCTCGGGTGGCACATCAATACAATCGATGCGCTTTATTTGAAGCTCGGCGGAACGCGCGGCGGCGAGGAAAAGCCCGTCGATTTCGCCAAAGCCAATTTCATGGATGTCGCGGAAGACCAATATCGCGGTCTCATCGCGCTGCTCAATCAGTTCCGCGACCCGGTAACTGCCTATCCGCCGCGTCCGTTTCCGAAATTCGCGAAGCGCACCAATGCGTACGATCATCTCGCCCGCGTCCAGGAATGGGGGCGAGGCGGCGAGGACGAAGGGAGCGGCGAGTAATGGCAACCATCGATATTCCCGAGAAGACGCTTGGCAAGCAGCACCTGGCCTCAAATCCAAACCTGTCCGTCTGGGTTTCCGCCAATGCCGGATCGGGCAAGACTCATGTGCTCGCGAGCCGTGTCATCCGGCTTCTCCTGCAGGGCGTCGCGCCGTCAAGAATCCTCTGCCTGACCTTTACCAAGGCAGCGGCGGCGAACATGGCCGCGCGGGTATTCGATAAACTCGCCGGGTGGACGCAGCTCGCCGATGATGATCTTAGCTTGCAGATTGTCGCGGCCGGGGCGCCAATGCCTGATGACCTGGAATTGACCGAGGCACGAAAACTCTTCGCGCGGACGGTCGAGACGCCGGGCGGCTTAAAAATCCAAACGATCCATGCGTTTTGCGAACGACTGCTTCATTTGTTTCCATTCGAGGCCAATGTCCCATCGCGATTTGAAGTATCCGACGACCTGCGTCAGGCGGAATTGCTGGAGCGCGCCCGGCGAAAGGTTCTCGCCGAGGCGAGTTCCAGCGGGTGCGCGCTCGGCGCCGCTCTGCGATGCGTCGTCGATGAATGCGGGCCGGAGGCATTTGAAGACCTCATCAAGGAAGCGATGGGTCATGGCGCGATTTCGCGCGCGCGCTGGCCAGAAGAGCCCGCGGAAATTTTGCGCCGTTCCTTGGGTCTGACCGAGGGCCGCGATGTTGCTTGCATCGAGCGCGAGATGGCCGAGGAAGGGATCGCGCCGGAGCGCTGGAGCGTGATCGCGGCGATTCTCGATTCTGGCACGAAGACAGATCAAACCCACGCGGATTTATTCCGGCACGCGCTTTTGGCGTATCGGGCGATCCTCTCCGGTGGCTACCTCAGAGTATGCCTCGAACCTTATCTTTCCTTTTTCTTCACCGCGAAAGGCGGACTCCGCACGTCTGTCGTCACCAAGGGGTTGGAGCGGGCGCATCCCGAAATCGAGGCTGAACTTCGCGCCGAACAGCTCCGCCTTGAGAGGCTTGTTGACGAGCGCAAGGCCGCCGCGACACTCGACCGCACGCGCGCGCTGATCCTGGTCGCGAGCACCATCTTCGAGCGATACCGCGAGGAAAAAGCCGCGCGGGGAATTCTCGATTTCGACGATCTTATCGACAAGACCTTGGCTCTGCTCGAACGCTCGGACGCGCGCTGGGTGCTCTATAAGCTGGATTCCGGAATCGACCATGTTCTCGTCGACGAGGCGCAAGACACGAGCGAAGCCCAGTGGAAAATTCTCGAAGAGCTGACCGGCGATTTCGCGGCCGGGCGCGGGCAAAGCTCCGGCCCGCGCACATTCTTCGCGGTCGGCGACGAAAAGCAATCGATCTTTTCCTTCCAGGGCGCCGCGCCGCACATGTTCGATAAGATGCGGCGAAAATTCGAATCGCAGTTCACGGCCGGCGCGCAGCCGTTCGCGCACGTGCCGCTCACCCTGTCGTTTCGCTCGGCGCCCGGCGTTCTTTCCGCGATCGACAAGGTGTTCGAGCACGGCGAGCACAAGACTGGACTTGTCGCGGCAAGCGAGGTTTGGATGCCGCACCAAGCGCTAAAAAATCAATTGCCTGGTCTTGTTGAACTCTGGCAGCTCGCCGCGGCGCAGCCCGCTGAAGATCCCCGCGCGTGGACGCTTCCGCTCGATCTTCTCGATGCGCAAGATCCGGCCAATCTTGTTGCCCAGCGGGTCGCCCAGAAAATCGCGCATCTCATTAAACCAGGTTCCAATGAATTCGTGCACGATAGCAAAACCTTGCGGCGGCGGCCGGTGCGCCCTGGCGACATTTTGATCCTCGTCCGTACAAGGAGCGCTTTTTTCGAGGCGATGATCCGGGCCCTGAAAAAGAGCCAAATCCCCGCCGCTGGCGCCGACCGGCTTGAACTCTCGCATCATATCGCCGTCATGGACCTCATCGCCGCCGGGCGGGCTAGCCTGCTTCCGCAAGACGATCTCGCGCTCGCCTGCGTGCTGAAATCGCCGCTCATCGGGCTCGACGACGACGATCTTTTGGCACTCGCGCCAGGCCGCGGCGGAAGCCTTTTCGATGCGCTCCAAGCCTCCGCGGACGCAACGCATGCCGGGGCCATGAACAATATTGCTCGCTGGCGGGCGCGGGCGGGCGGCGGTCCTTTCGCTTTCTATGCGAGTCTTCTCGGCGCCGATAGCGGACGCCGCGCCATCGAAGCGAGACTTGGACCGGAAGCAGGCGATGCCATCGACGAGCTCTTGCGCCTGGCCATCGCCCATGAAGAAGAGGGTGCGCCTTCGCTCGCGGCCTTTCTCAACGATCTCGAGGGGTTGGAGTACTCGATCAAGCGCGACATGGAGGGGGCCGAGGACGCGGTGAGGGTGATGACCGTCCATGCGGCCAAGGGGCTCGAAGCGAAAATCGTGTTTCTCCCCGATACTTGCGGCGTCCCCTCGGCGAATCACGACCCAAAAATCTTTGTGCTCGGCACAAAGGTGCCAGGCGAACAAACCATCGCCTGGTCGCCAAGGAAAGACCTCGATTGCGAGGCGATTGCCGCCGCGCGCGGCAAGGCGCGCGATGCGGCGGCAGACGAATATAGGCGGCTCTTCTATGTAGCTTTGACCCGCGCCGAGGAGCGTCTCTACGTCGCCGGGTTTCATGGCGCGAAAGGGCCAGGTCCCGGCTGCTGGGCCAAGATGATCGAGGCCGCGCTCGCCAACGAAGCCGGAATTCGGACCGTGCCGGCGTTCTGGAACGGCGAGGATCAAATTCTGCGCCTTCTCTCCGAAGGGAGCGGCGCGCCCGCCGCCGTTATGCCGGATGTTCAAACCGCCCCACCATCTGGGTTCTTGCCGGACTGGCTTGGCCGCCCTGCCCGCATCGAGGCACAAGCGATACCCCCCGTCAGGCCCTCGCACGCGCTCGCGCCGGCCGGCCACCTCAATGGCACGGGAGCTGCGCAGGCGCGGCGCGGCAAACTGATGCATCTGCTGTTGCAATATTTGCCGGACATCCCCCCGGGACACCGGCGCGGCGCGGCGCTAGCTTTCCTAGCCGCGCGGGCTCCCGGTCTACACGATACGGCGCGCCAAAATCTCGCAGGGGAGGTGCTCAAGGTGATCGCCCTGCCCGAGCTTGCCGGTTTGTTCGGGCCAGGTTCAAAAGCCGAAGTTTCCGTCGCGGGCAGAATGGCGCTGGGGCGGCGAACAATCGATGTCGGCGGGCGGGTGGACCGGATTGGCGAAAACCAGAAAGAAATTCTCGCCGCCGATTACAAGACCGGCACGCCTTGCCCGCTCGACGGCACCCTAGCCGGCTATATCGCGCAAATGGCGCTTTACCGCGCGGTTCTGGCGCCGCTCTGGCCAGACAAACCTTTGCGGATGCTGCTGATCTGGACAGCCGGGCCCCGCGTCGTTTGGCTTCCCGCAAAGATGCTCGATACCGCTCTGGCGGCTCTCGCGGCGGGCTGAGATCATGATCCCAAAAAAGTTGGGACGATAATGCTTTGCGCTCGCTGGACGGCTTCAGCCATAGAGTTCGCCCCATTTATAAAGCGCCTTCAGCACCGGGCCTAGCGCTTGGCCCTTGTCGGTCAGACAATATTCGAAGCGGGGCGGATGTTGCTCGTAAAGCCGCGTATCGATCACGCCTTGCTTTTCGAGCCTCTTGAGCCGCGCGGACAGCGTGTTCGGCGCGACGCCCGCGAGCCCCGCCTCCAAATCATGAAACCGCAACGGACCCTTGCGGAACAGATCGCGCAGCACGAGCAACGACCATTTTTCGCCGACGACATCGAGGGCTTGGGCAATCGGGCAATTTTGGTCATATCCGCCTGTCATGGATGACAAATACGCGCTTCGCTTAAATTTTTCAACTGACTATCTATTGACAAGGCGCTATTAAATATATGGTTCCCTATGAAGTGGGTCCTTCCATGCGCCAGCGTCTTGCGGATCGTCATTGAGCCTAATCGAACCAGCCCTTTGGTATTGCACGTATTTTTGGCGTGATGAGGACATTCGAATGAGCCGAAAGCCGCCACCTTTGGTGACCCGCGAAATGAATGGTGTCTAACCCGTTTCTGGGGGTGTGTTATGATCGTTCCAGCCTATCTTCCCTATTATATGATCATCGGCGCAATCGGCATTATCGTTGCGATTCTGTTTGGATTGAACAGTGCGCTGAGCAAATCTGATTGGGCGGCTTCCGACCGCACCTCGGCTGCTCGAACGTCAGCCATTGCTCTCATTGGATGGTTTCTAGTGACGACCAGCCTGGCCGGATCGTATCCGACGATCCAATACGGAATTCTCGTGCCGATCCTGATCGGCGGATTGCTGATCTGGCGATCCTCGACCGTCGCACGCATCATCGATGCGGTGCCGCAGTATTGGCTTATCGGCGTTCAGCTCTATCGTGCATTAGGCGGGATTTTCCTGATCCTGTATGCGACGGGCAAGCTGCCGGGATTGTTCGCCTGGCCGGCCGGTCTCGGCGACGTGCTTGTCGGCGTTCTCGCGCCGGTCGTCGCGGTTGCCTATGCGCGTGCCCCGCATAAGAATGCCGATCTGGTCTTTGCGTGGAACCTCTTTGGGCTCGCCGATCTCGTCGTCGCGGTGACGGCGGGATTTCTTACCTCCCCTTCGCCGATCCAATTGTTTGCCTTCGATCTGCCGAACGAGCTCATTACCGAGTTTCCGCTGGTGCTTGTTCCGGTCTTCGCCGTGCCGGTCTCGGCGCTCCTCCATCTGGCGTCGCTAGCAAAGCTACGCCAGGGTGCCATGCGCGACAACGACCGTCGCGAGATCGCGCGCGCTCCGGCGTGATGCCGCGTTGTTCGAGAGTTAGCGTTGCGAGCGGTCCTGGTAGAGGCGCCAAGACCGCTTTTTTGGGTTGAAGCCGTTGTCCTGTCGCAAACCATCCGCTTAACTCCTCCAATGCAACAACGACCGCACTAGAAAAAGCCCCGGCATTCGGCTACCGCATAGGCTCGCCGGTTTCAAAATCATTCCTTTGAGCATTGCATGACCAGCACAATACCCGCGGCCGACTCCCCCGGCGATCCAGTAGCCTCCCGCCAACACCTTTCCGGCGCCGCACCAGCGGCAAGCGGCGCGACTATTAGGGTCCGGACTCAATTAATTCAGATCCAGTAGGCTAGGGTAGCGGCGAAGCAGAGGGCAGAAAAGAAGTTTTGGGCGAGCTTGT
>QHBR01000173.1 GCA_003244015.1 Hyphomicrobiales bacterium
GATCGACGCCTATTCTGATAAACTTCTTCATGGACGGTCTCCCTTTCTGTGGCGCTCAACGACTACACCTTGGCACTATGATGCCGTCGAGAGAGGCCGTCCACATCATCATGTATAGAACATGATATCATTCGGAAAAAGCTTCGGATAAGTCGATCCCGCATGGATCCTTAAGGAAAACGAGCGATTGCGCGCCTGTCCTCTTGTTAATGCGCCAAACGAATAACCATAGATGGGCAGCGGCTTTCCGCATTCATCCTTGGCGGGACCCTCAGTCGTCCGCGTAACGGTCGCGCATGGTCTCGAATATTTTTGGACGCTTGGAGCCGCATGTCCAGAGCGCGAAAACGGGGGCGATCTCCTGCAGGCGGTCGATTGCGCGAGGGCTTTCTCGCCCTCGTTCCAAAGATTCGCCGCACGACGCAACTTCGCGATGACGTATGGCGCGACCGGCCACCCATTTGCGGTCGCGAGCAGCGCCAAGGCGCGAGGCGGCCGCGTTCGTCTTGCGCCATCCGGGCAAGCACCGTTCCGGCGCTCCGCACGAAGCCCTTGACGGCGCTTCATCGACTATCGCAGCAACTTTGCTGGCGTGAAAGACTTGATGACTGCGTCTTCATTTCTTTCTTTCGGGGCCGCTCTCGTAGTATAGATGAAACGTATTTGTATCGTCCGGCCAAGGTTCGTCATAAGAATAGCCTACAAGCATTCGAAGACACCATCCTCCACGAGGAGTTCGAAGGCGGCTCCGTGTTCAAGACCTTTAATTTTGGCGTGGACATCGCCGAACCAGAACGAGGGGCTCCCTGAAAGCTTTATTGTCCCAGCGGGGGTTGAAAAATTCGTCCAGATGCCAACCCCTGTGTATTCCCGATCAAGAACCTGTAACGCAAGGTATTGCTTGATTAGAATCTGAAACAGTTCCGATTTCTCATTCAGCAGCTTCTCGAGTACCGCCTTTTCCAAGTTCGTCAAATGGATGTTTGGGGTTGTCAAAAGCCTTGCCGCCCTCGGTCCAGCGCTCGCAAGCGCGCCGGAGCTTGGCGAGAACATGGGGCTCCACCGGCCGCTCATAAGCCGTCCCGAGAAGCGCCATAACGCGCGGCTCGTCGTCTAGCGCGAGTCTCGGCGCGCCGCGTCCATCCCGCGCCATCCCGGCAAGCATCGTTCCGGCGCCGAGCGTCAGCCCTTCGCTGGTTATTTCCATGCGCGGACGGAGGCCGCGCGCCCCGCGCGTCCCATTTTTGCAAAAGCTCTGCCCCAGCTGTACCCAAAACTCCGTTTCGAAAGCGGAGGACCTGGCCGGGAGCATACCAAGCAGGTACACTTACCTAATGCAGCCAAATTATAAAACCAAGAGGGAAGTATGTAAGATCGCGCATTGTGCGAACCGTTCGGACGAAGCTCGACTCACGGCTGCTTGAGCAAATCCGGTCTTCGCTCGCAGGTGAGCTTAAGCGCCTCAGCCTCGCGCCAGGCCTTGATTTTCGCGTGGTCGCCGGACAACAGCACTTCGGGGATTTCCCGGCCCTCCCATTCGCGCGGCCGCGTATAATGCGGATATTCGAGAAGCCCCGCCGCGAAACTCTCTTCGATGCCCGAAGCTTGTGCTCCCATCACGCCGGGCAACAGCCGCACGCAGGCGTCGCACACCGCCATCGCGGCGATCTCGCCGCCGGAGAGCACATAATCGCCGATGGACACTTCTTCGAGACCGCGCGCGGCAAGAATCCGCTCATCGACGCCCTCGAACCGGCCGCAGATCAGCACGGCGCCTTGTCCCGTCGCAAGCGTGCGCGCGCGGGCGTGGGTGAAGGGCCCGCCGCGCGGAGAAAGCAGCAGGCGCGGCCGCCTGTCGCCCTCATCGAGCCCGGCGTCGAGGCTGGCGGCCAGCACGTCGGCGCGGATCACCATGCCGGGGCCGCCGCCGACCGGCGTATCGTCAACCGCTCTATGGCGGCCTTGCCCATGCGCACGGATGTCCCGAATTTCGATGCTCCAAAGTCCGCGTGCCAAACCTTCGCCCGAAAGCGAGATACCGAGCGGCCCTGGAAACATCTCTGGAAACAGGGTGAAAACCGTCGCCCGCCACATATCCCCTCTGTCCCCTCTGGCCCCTCAACGCTGCGGACGTTTCGCTTCGATCCCGGCCGGCGGCACGACGGCGGCACGACGGTCAAATGGCCAGCCTCGATATCGACACGCGGAAAAATCTCTTTCCTGAAAGGCAAGAGCAACGTCTCGCTCATGGCTGAGCACGCGATTTCCAAAATATCGCCGCCGCCAAAATTCAAGACATTGACGACGCTGCCAAACGCTTCTCCCGCTTCGTTCGTCGCCGCAAGGCCGATCAGATCGGCGCGATAGAATTTCTCGTTTTCCACATCGGGCAAAGACGCGCGGGGAACATAAAGCGCGGCATTGGTCAGTGCACCAGCGCTCGCGCGGTCGCCAATCCCCGCGATCTTGGCAACGAACATGCTTTGCTTGATTGGACGCAGGTTAAGAATCGAAAATCGCCGGGTTCCACTCTCATCGAAAAGAGGCTTGTAGGCGGCGATTGCGCCCGGAACGCCGGTAAAGGAAGTGAGCCGCAATTCGCCGCCGGCGCCGTGCGGGGCACCAAAACGGCCAACCAGAATGCGATCCTTGACCATTGCGCTCCAGCCGCGCCCACGCTCAGGTGGCGGGCGTTGCCGCGGGTTTCGCCGCGGCGGCGGCGGCGCGCTCCTGCGCCTTTTTCCTCGGCAAAGCCTGTTTGGGATTGTCGCGCCGGGCACGCTTCAAGACGCCGAGGGTGTCGAGCAGCCGAGCGACGCGATCGGTCGGCTGCGCGCCCTTGGCGATCCACGCTTTCGCCTTTTCCTGGTCAAGCACGATCCGGCCCTCCGCATCCTTCGCCTTCAAGGGATCGAAGATGCCGAGGCGTTCGATGAACTTTCCATCGCGCGGCATTCTGGAATCGGCGACCACGACCCGATAGAACGGCCGCTTCTTGGCGCCGCCGCGCGACAGACGAATTCTTAGTGGCATTGCGCTTTCCTTTCAACTTACGGCGATTGTTGGCTAGCGTTCAACGAGATCAAGCCGCTTTTCGATACGGGTGACGCGCGCGCCGAGGCGATCGAGCTTTGAATTGATTGCGGCGAACTGGACAGAATGGTCAGCCACGGCACGCTCAGGGCGGCCTAGGCGCGCGATGACATCCTCGAGCTTATGCTCCATGCGATCGAGCTGCCCGCGCGTATGACGCAGATGATCGAGGACAAGATTTTCAACCTCGGCCATCATTTCTTTTTTCCGAAAGGGTTGAGGCCGCTCCATAGGCCGCCGCCGAGGCCTGGAAGCTTCGCCCCCCCGAGACCGGGCAATTTCGGCGGCTCCGCCGCTTTCGGACCGGGTTTGACTTGTGCCGGCTGCCCCGGCGTTGGCCCGATTTGCCTCTGGCCAACTTGCCTTTGCAAGGCCGCGAGCTGTTTTGGCGCCGGCTGCGGCATTCCGTCCCCCATCCCGCCGCCCGGCAGGCCGAACATAGACGCCATCTTCCCCATCGCGCCGCCACGCTTGGCGCCGCCCATCGATTTCATCATATCGGCCATCTGCCGGTGCAGTTTTAGCAGCTTGTTGACATCCTCGACCCTGACGCCGGAGCCCGCCGCGACGCGCCTCTTGCGCGAGGCCTTGAGGACATCGGGGACACGCCGCTCCTCGCGGGTCATCGACGAAATAATGGCGCGCTGGCGCTTGACGATGCCATCGTCGAAACGCGCAGAGGCAAGCTGCTCCTTCATTTTGGCGACGCCCGGCAGCATTCCCATGATGCCCCCCAGGCCGCCGATCTTCTCGACCTGAGCGAGCTGGTCGGAAAGATCGTCGAGATCGAACTTGCCCTTCCGCATCCTCTCGGCGATGCGGCGCGCCTTCTCGGCATCGATCGACTCGGCCGCTTTTTCGACAAGCGAGACGATGTCGCCCATGCCGAGAATGCGGTTGGCGATGCGGGAGGGATGAAAATCCTCGAGCGCGTCCATCTTCTCGCCGGTGCCGAGAAGTTTGATCGACTTGCCGGTGACCGCGCGCATCGAGAGCGCCGCGCCGCCGCGTCCATCGCCATCGATTCTCGTCAGCACGATGCCGGTAATGCCGATCCGGTCATCGAAGCTTTTCGCAAGATGCACCGCGTCCTGGCCGGTGAGACTGTCGGCGACGAGCAGGATCTCGTGCGGGCGTGACGCCGCCTTGATCTCGACCATCTCCTCCATCAGCGCTTCGTCGATATGGGTGCGCCCAGCGGTGTCGAGCATGACGACGTCATAGCCTTGCAACCGTGCCGCCTGTTCCGCGCGTTTGGCAATCTGGACAGGGGTCTGGCCCGCGACGATCGGCAGAGTATCGACGGAAACCTGGCGGCCGAGCACGGCCAGCTGCTCTTGCGCCGCCGGACGTTTTACGTCGAGCGAGGCCATCAACACCTTGCGCTTCATCCGCTCTGAGAGACGCTTGGCGATTTTCGCGGTGGTCGTCGTCTTGCCCGCGCCTTGCAGGCCGATCATCATGATCGCGACCGGTGCCGGCGCGTCGAGGTCGATCGGATCGGCATCGGCGCCAAGCGTCTCGATCAACACGTCGTTGACGATTTTCACGACCATCTGGCCGGGCGTCACCGATTTGACGACGTCGGCGCCGACTGCGCGCGCGCGCACCTTATCCACGAAGGAGCGCACGACATCGAGCGCGACATCGGCTTCGAGAAGGGCGCGGCGGACCTCGCGCAGCGCGAGGTTCACGTCCTCTTCCGACAGCGCGCCGCGCCGCGTTAATTTTTCCAATATGCCAGAGAGCTTTTCCGAAAGCCCTTCGAACATGCGTTTATCCTGTTGTTTCGCCGCTCCGGCGGCGGGATTTTTTTAAAAAGCCTGCCTCAAAAGCCTCGCCTTCATCCTTGTAACGTGGAGGAGACCATTGGCGCTAGTGTAGCGCCAGCGATGGCGGACGGGAGACCATCGTTGTAGGGATCGATGTTTCGAAGGACAAGCTCGATATTGCGGTTCGCCCTGGCGGAGACGTGTTCGCTACACGCCGGGACGCGCAAGGTCTCGATGCCGTCATCGCCCGCCTGGCGCCGCTCTCTCCGGCGGCGGTTGCTGTCGAAGCGACGGGGGGCTTCGAGACCATGATGGCGGCGAGCCTCGCCGCGGCGGGGCTTCCTGTCGTTGCGGTGAACCCGGTCCAGGTCCGCTCTTTCGCGCTGGCCTTGGGCCAGCGGGCGAAGACCGATCCAATCGATGCCATGGCGATCGCCCATTTCGCCGAGGCGACAAAGCCAGACATTCGGCCGCTCCCGGACGAAGCGGCGCAACTTCTCGCCGATCTCGTCGCAAGGCGCCGCCAGATCATCCAGACGATCGTCGCCGAGCGGCAGCTTGTCGAGAAGCATCTGCAGAAGAGCTTCGCGCGTCTGCTCAAGGCGCTCGAAAAAGAGCTCTCTGCGCTTGATCGGAGCATCGACGATGCGGTGCGCGGCTCGCCGGCGGGGCCAGGAAAAGGAAGACCTGCTCGCCTCGATGCCAGGCGTCGGGCCGGCGATCGCGCGAACCCTGATCGCCGAGCTGCCTGAGCTTGGCGCGCTCGGCCGCAAAGAGATCGCGGCGCTAGCCGGCTTGCCCCATGGACGCGGCAATTCGGCAGATGGAAAGGCAAGAGCTGCATCGGCGGCGGCAGGGCTTGCGTGCGGGCGGCGCTGTTCATGGGCGCTCTCGTCGCGGCGCGTTCAATCCGGCGTTGCAGGCCTTCAGGCAGCGCCTCATCGCCGGCGGCAAGCCGAAACTTGTCGCAATCATCGCAGTGGCGCGCAAGCTGTTGACCATTCTCAATGCCGTGCTGCGCGACAAANGGCCNTGGCGTGACGTCGAACAGGAGCTGGCTCATGCCAAANCTTAGATCTGATGGCAAGCCCAGGTCTGCGCCGGTTGGGCGGGTCAAGGCCGCAAGCCGCGCAAGCGCTCGCCTTGACGCGGCCGGCCGGTGCAGACAACACTCCCATCAAAAGATCACCCTTGACTCACAAGACAGTCGCTGAGGAGGCCGCAAAGCGGCCGTCTCGAAGGACGAGGGCGCCCCGCGCGGCGCATCTTTCGAGACGGCCTTGCAGGCCTCTCTCCAGTCGCCCGCTTCCATTGTGTTCGCTTTGCGAACCGCTGCCTCTCGCCTTCGCGATCGCTTACCACGATCGCTTCGCCCGGCTCGCTCGCAATTAAACCTCGGGCTTCCTTCCGCACAGGATGAGGGCGAGGCTTTTGAACAAGGTTTCAAGTCTAACACAAAACACTAACCTCGGTTGGCACCGTCAAGCGTCCTTCCACGCGGCCAAACCTAAAGTCTTTCAACACCAAACGCGCCTGGGAGCGCGACGCGCCGCCGAACGTTTACCGCTTGCCCCGCAGGACAAGGCGGCTCGCGCAAAACCTTCCTGAGCGAAGGCCGGGAAAGCCTCTTCGCGCGCCGTGGCGGCAAAGTCAAGGAATTCGAGAACCCCGGCATTTGCCCCTGCGTGAGGACATATCAGATCGAAGCGGAGGTCGCGAGCGCCCAGAACTCGTCGTGTCCCGATAGCTCAGCGGGATAGTGCAATCGTTTCCCAAATCGTAGGTCAAGGTTTCGAATCCTTTCCGGGACGCCACGGCGCGCGGCGGCAACGCCGGCGCAGCCCATTCCGTGCTGCGGCATTGCGGACAGTCTCTTTTCGGTGCATCGGATCGGC
>QHBR01000247.1 GCA_003244015.1 Hyphomicrobiales bacterium
TGAGCATGTCGCATGATGAACGCAATTGAGCAGCTATGGGGCGTCATGCACGAACCCGTTACGCCCAACAAATACTCCGCCATATGCGGGCAATTCGTGGATGCGGCGCTCGGTTTCCTGCGGGAAAAGGTTCCCCCGGAATAGGACGAATATCCGCAATTCCGTCGCCGACAATTTTCGCGGCATCTCAGCCAAGGATTTTCGCGTTACGGCGTGAACGGGATATAGTTTCACATTATCCACCCTTATCACCAAGTTGATACCGCTAAGGAGAGCACGACTTTCAACGTGGTAATCGCGGCGCATATATGCGACGTATTTTTTCCCTGCGGGCGCCCGAGGCATTAACGACGTGCGCGCGGGCCGTCAAACCCCTCCTCCGCGATCGCGCGAACAATGCGTATTCTCGTCACCGGCAGCGCCGGCTTCGTAGGTTTTCACATGGCTCGCCGTCTTCTCGACGAAGGCCATGAAGTCGCCGGCATCGATGGGTGTACGCCCTATTACGACCGCAACCTCAAGCTACGCCGGCATGAGATATTGCTGCAAAGGCCGGGCTTTGCCGGCCACGAGGCGATGCTCGAGGATCGCGCGGCACTGCAACGGATTTACGGTAACGGGTTTGATGCGGTTTACCATTTCGCCGCGCAGCCGGGAGTGCGCTACAGCCTCGACAATCCGCGCGCCTATGTCGACGCCAATCTGACTGGAACCTTCAATCTCCTAGAGATGATGCGCCATGCGCCGCCGACGCATGCCCTTCTGGCTTCGACATCCTCGGTCTATGGGGCCGACGCGAAGGTCCCATTTCGCGAGACCGGCCGGGCCGACCATCCGTTGACGCTCTATGCCGCCTCGAAAAAGGCGAACGAGGAGATGGCCCATGCCTACAGCCATCTCTTCAAAATCCCGATCACAATGTTGCGATTTTTCACGGTCTACGGCCCCTGGGGCCGCCCGGACATGGCGCTTTTCAAATTTGCCGCCGCGCTTTTCGAGGGTCGCCCAATCGATGTCTATAATCATGGGAAAATGAGCCGGGATTTTACCTATATCGACGATCTCGTCGAAGCGATGCTCCGGCTCATTGGCCATGCGCCGCCCCAGGTCGAAGGAAGAGCCGCGCCCCTTCCGGATGACAGCCTGTCCCCCGTCGCGCCTTGGCGGGTCGTCAACATCGGCACCGAGATACCGGTCGCGCTCATGGATTTCGTCGCCGCCATCGAGGCCGCGACCGGAATACGGGCGAAGTGCAATTTCATGGCGATGCAGCAAGGCGATGTTCCAGCCACCTTCGCCGACACTTCGTTGCTTTTGGCTTTGACTGGTTTTGCCCCAAAAACGCAGCTGAAAGAAGGAGTTAAGGCTTTCATTGCGTGGTACCGCGATTATTTCGGAACTTGAGACGAACGGCGTAGCCATGACAATGGCCGGGCTTTGGTCCGGCGATGGATTGGTTGGAGTGGACGGCACCCGCTCCCCGGCATCGATACGCCATAGATTTTACATGCAAAGGAGATATCCATACAAGAGTAAACCTTGTTGATCCCGCAATCGCAACCGGCGCAGCGAAGCCGCTGCTCGATGAGATCAAGGGCGCCTTCGGCACGGCGCAGAACATGTTCCCGTCGTCGTCAATTCGCCCGCTGCCTTGACGAGCATGTGGGCGCGTTCGGGGCGCTGGGGCGGGAACGATCGGCGCCAAGCTCAGCGAAAAGATCGCCGTGGCGGTCGCCGACCGGGACGCGTGCTCCTATTGTCTCGCCGCGCATACGCTGCTTGGAAAAAATGCTGGCGCGAGCGGTCAGGACATGGCGGATGCCCAGGCCGGGCTCTCGGATGACCCCAAGACCGCCGCCGCGCTGGCCTTCGCGCTAAAACTGGTCGAACACCGGGGGCAGATGGCGGACGCGGATATCGAGGCCTTGCGCGCGGCGGGCTTCGACGACGGTCAAATCGTCGAGATTATTGCCCATGTCGCGCTCAACCTGTTCACCAATTACGTCAACATAGCGCTCGACGTTCCGGTGGACTTCCCAGGCGTGAAATTCCGCCGCGCTTGTTAGAGCGCGTCCCGGTCAAATGGAATCATTTGATCGATAGAGACGCCGCTCAGAATCAATGACTTGGAGCGTGCCGGAATCGAAAAAGCCGAGCAACTTTTTCGGGACGCGCTCTAACGTCCGATGTCCGGGGTGGATTGCCGCCCCGGACCTTCGGAGCAGCGGCGTCCATGGCCGGCACCTGCGGGCAATAAAGGCTCACGCGGTGATTCGTTCCTCGCCGTCGCGCGGCTCGCGCAGGACATAACCGCGCCCCCAAACCGTTTCGATATAATTGCGGCCATCGCTCGCATTGGCGAGCTTTTTGCGCAGCTTGCAGATGAAAACGTCGATGATCTTCAGTTCCGGCTCGTCCATGCCGCCATAAAGATGGTTGAGAAACATTTCCTTTGTCAGGGTCGTTCCCTTGCGCAGCGAGAGCAGCTCCAGCATCTGATATTCCTTGCCGGTCAAGTGCACCCGCGCGCCCGCGACCTCGACGGTTTTCTGATCGAGATTGACGATGAGATCTCCCGTCGCGATGACCGATTGGGCGTG